>JBPCJZ010000175.1:0-4076 GCA_051004775.1 Gemmatimonadota bacterium | reverse complement strand
CGAGGTACGCCTCGCCGAATTTCCCCTCCAGGTAGGCCTCCTCCGGCCGGATCGCCCACCGCTGAAGGACCCAGGCGGCAACCGGGATCAGCAGTGCGATCCAGGCGTTCTGCAGCATGACCGCCACCCCGGCGCAGAAGAGCAGCATCTGCACGTACATCGGATTGCGAGTGAAACGGAACGGGCCGGTTTCGACGATGCTCGGGGTCGGCTTAAAGGGGTTCTCGTTCTGGCCGGACCGGCGGAACCGAATGACGGCCGGGAGTCCGAGCCCGAGTATGCTCATGAGCGCGATCGCGCCGCCGACTCCGAAGCGAACCCACGCCGA
Organism: Gemmatimonadota bacterium; assembly: GCA_051004775.1. Lineage (GTDB taxonomy): Bacteria > Gemmatimonadota > Gemmatimonadetes > Palauibacterales > Palauibacteraceae > JARFPW01. The sequence goes on along the minus strand of JBPCJZ010000175.1, from coordinate 3,748 downwards.
GAGATCGAACCCGGGACTCAGCGGCCACATCGAGTCGAGGCCGATGCCAGCCAGGATTGCGACCAGGGGGACGAGAGGTGGGACGACCCGAACGGCGGCGTGGTCGCGATCCGGTGGCGCCGCCGACTGATCGCTCATGCTGCCTACCCGCGCCGCGGTTGCACGTCGTGGAACTCCAGCGTCTCGCTCTCCTCCTCCGCGGTCCGGCCGAAGGTCCATTCGTTGTCGAACATCATCATGGGATGCCCATCGACGTCTTCGACGAGTCGCCGCCCGTGTTTCCTGCCGACCGTCTTCATGTCTGCCATTGGCCCGACCACCCAGCGGGCAAGCTGGAAGGGAAGTGGGTCGAGTCCGATCTGCACGCTGTACTCGCGCGCGAGGCGGTCGACCAGTACGTCGAACTGCAGGCGGCCGACCGCGCCGACGATCGGGATGGGCCCCGTGATCGACTCGGCAAACAGCAGCAGGATCGTGCCCTCTTCCGCCAGATGATGCAGTCCGCGGTCCAGGTGCTTTCGCCGCAACGGATCGTCGAGGCGGACCTGCGAGAAGTGCTCGGGCGAGAAGCGGGGGACGCCCGGGTACTCGACGCTCTCGCCGAGCGCGACGGTGTCGCCCACGCGCAGGCTACCCCGGTCGTGCAGCCCGACCACGTCGCCGGCCACCGCGTCTTCCGTGTGGGAGCGCTCGCCGGCCATGAACTCCTGCGGCTGTGCGAGCCGGATGGTCTTGCCGGTTCGGGACACGACGGCTTCGGCGCCCGGCTCGAATCGGCCGGAGCACACGCGGAGAAACGCGATGCGGTCGCGGTGGCGCAGATCCATGTTCGCCTGGACTTTGAATACGAAGCCCGAGAACGGGCGCTCGACCGGATCGACGGCGCCGGCCGAACTCTCGCGCGCTCCGGGCGGGGGCGCCGACTCGAGGAAACGTTCGAGCAGCACGTCGACGCCGTAGTTGGTCAGCGCACTTCCAAAGAACACAGGGGTCGCCTCGCCGGACGCGACTTCCTCGCGGCTCGCGCGTTCACCGGCCACCTCGAGGAGCTCGATCTCCTCGCGCAACCGCCCCGCCGCTTCCGCACCGAGCGTCTCTTCCACGAACTCGTCCGTGATGTCGACGCGAGTGGCGGGCGGCACCGACTGGCCGTGATCCTCGGTCTTCTGGTAGAACACCGCCTGCTCGCCCAGCCGGTCGTACACGCCCACCAGTCGACCGCCGACGCGGATCGGCCAGGCGGCCGCGAACGCCCGGATCCCGAGATCCGACTGCGTGTCGTCGATGATCTGGAGCGGATCCTCGCCCTCGCGGTCGCACTTGTTGACGAACGTGAAGATCGGGAGCCGCCGCCTCCGACAGACACTGAACAGCTTCCGGGTCTGCGCCTCGACACCCTTCCGATTGTCGAGCAGCATGATCGCGCTGTCGGCCGCGGTGAGCGCGCGATACGTGTCCTCGGAGAAGTCCTGGTGACCGGGGGTGTCGAGCAGGTTGATCCGGAAGCCCTGGTAATCGAAATGGAGTACGCTAGCGGTGATCGAGATGCCACGAGCCTTCTCCATCTCCAGCCAGTCGGACCTGGCGTGACGAGCCGCTTTCCGCGCGCGGATCGATCCGGCCTGCTGGATCGCGCCGCCGTACAGCAGGAGCTTCTCCGTCAGCGTCGTCTTTCCGGCGTCCGGATGGCTGATGATCGCGAACGTGCGGCGCCGGCGGATCTCGCGGGCGAGGGCGGTGGAACTCATGCGGGGAGGATGCCCGGCGCGGGGCGGCCACCGCAAGATCGTGCGTGCCCCCGGGGTCGCGTCGGGCGACGGTTTCAGGACGGCTTCGGCACCACGAAGAGGGGTCGGGCCAGCTCCAACGCCCGGGCGTCGCCCACCAGCACCACCGAGTCTCCGGCCTGGAAGCGGAAGTCGGGCTCCGGAGCGACGTGAGCGACGTCTCCGCGCGCGATCGCGACCGCGGTTGCTCCGGTCTTCGCGCGTAGCTGAAGGGCGGCCGGATGCTCGCCCTCGGCCGCCGAGCCGGCTTCCACCTCGATGATGTCGATGGCCCGATGGATCCCGAGGCTGGCGAGCGCGTCGAGGCGATCTCCGGCCGTGCCGGTCTCGCCGAGCGCCAGGCCGTAGTGTTCCATGCGGGCCGCGTGCACTTCGCGCTCGATCACGTTGGACGGGATCTCGTAGTGCCGCAGCACCCGGCTGAAGATCTCGAGCGACGTCTCGAACTCCTCGGCGATGACCTCGTCGGCCCCCACCCCCTCGAGTTCGATGATCGACTGCACGAACCGCGTCCGCACGACGATGCGGATGCCGGGGTTCAGCCGCCGGGCGATCGCGACGCTCCGCAGTTCGTCGGCCGGGGAGGCGATGGCCAGCACCAGTACCCGGGCGTGCGCGACGCCCACGCGCTCAAGCGTGTGCCGCTGCGCCGCGTCACCGTAGACGACCGGTTGCTCGGCCGCGCGCGCAGCTTCGACGACTCGACCGTTCTGCTCGAGCACGATGTACGGGATACCGGCCCCGTCGACGACGCGCGCCACGTTTCTCCCGCTGATGCCGTATCCGACGATGATCACGTGGTCCGTCAGCGCGCCCGCCGGGTCGTCGGTCGGGTCGGTCGCCGCGGGTTGTGACGGGCGTCCGAGCGCCGAGCACAGCCGCCGGGTGGCTGGCGGAGCGGCCGTCACCATGAACGGTGTGGCGAGCATCGTGAGGACGGCCGCTCCGAGGAAGAGCTGATTCTCGTCGGCAGACAGAAGTCCGAGCGGCGCCGCCACGCTGGCGAGCACGAACGAGAACTCCCCGATCTGCGCGAGCCCGATGCCTGCCATGAGGCTCACCTGGAGTGGCCGGCGGAGCGTGAGCGCGGCGGCCGAGGTCACGACCGTCTTGATCAGCACCACCGCGCCCGCCGCCAGCAGGAAGGGCAGGGGATCGGCGACGAGGGCGCCGGCATCGAGGAGCATCCCGACCGAGATGAAGAAGATGCCGCTGAACGTGTCCCGAAACGGCAGCACGTCCGACATCGCCTGCGAGCCGAAGTCGGACTCCGAGATCACGAGGCCGGCGAGGAACGCGCCGAGCGCCAGCGACAGTCCGAAGCTGGCGGTCAGCAGCGCCGCCCCGAGCCCGAACAGCAGGATCGCGAGCGTGAACAGTTCTCTCGCGTCGATCCCGGCCAGCAGGCGGAGGAGCCAGGGCACTACGTAGCGGCCCGCCACGAGCAGGCCTCCCACGACGAGGATGCTCACGCCGATCGACACGAGGAGGCTCGGCCCCGAGGCATCCCCCCCCCCGAGCGTTCGGACCATCAGGACGAGCGGGACGATCGCGAGGTCCTGGAAGATCAGGATCCCCACGGCGATCCGGCCATGCGGACTGTCGAGCGCTCCCCGCTCGCCGTAAACCTTCAGCACGACGGCCGTCGACGAGAGCGAAACGAGAGCCCCCACGACCAGGGCGCGTTCGTAGGTCAGCCCGAAGCTGAACGCGAGCAGCGCGACGGCCCCGACCGTCCCGACGACCTGCACGAGACCGGCACGTACGATCGTCGGGCCGAGGGCGATGATCCGGCTGAGCGAGAGTTCGAGGCCGATCACGAACAGCAGCAGGATGACGCCGATCTCGGCGAGCTGCTGCACGGCGTGCACGTCCTGGATCAGCGCCAGGGCGTGCGGCCCGATCAGGACGCCCGTGACCAGGAAGCCGACGACGGACGGCACGTGAAGCCGCTGCGCCAG
>JBPCJZ010000174.1:0-3744 GCA_051004775.1 Gemmatimonadota bacterium | reverse complement strand
TGCCCGAGGCCGGCGCCCACAATATCTGGGCGGAGAACGACAAGCTGTACATCGGCTATTACCAGGCCGGATTGCGTGTCGTCGACGTCTCGGGCGAACTGCGTGGGGACCTCTATCGCCAGGGACGCGAGGTCGGCTGGTTCATGACGGAAGACGCCTCGGGCTCGATGCCGTTCGCGACGAACACGTGGGGCGCGCAGCCGTACAAGGGAATGATCTACGCTTCCGACGGCGCCTCCGGGCTGTGGGTCACGCGGATGGAGGGCGCGGACCTCGTTCCGTAGCGATTCCCCATGACCGACGAATTCACGCCAGAGTTCGAGGACTATCCGTCCGGATCCGCCCATGCGTCGTGCCCCTACTGCGGGGCGTCGGTCGAGGTGATCGTAGATCCCGGCGGCGCGGCCGAGCAGCGGTACGTCGAGGACTGCGAAGTGTGCTGCCAGCCGTGGAACGTCACCGTCCGCTGGAACGGCCCGGAGGTCGAAGTCGAGCTCCGGACCGAGGACGCGACGGACTAGCAGCCTGCCCGAGAACTCTGGCGGTCCGCGGAACTCGTGGCAACGCTTCGGCGCGACCCGGGGTCCAAGTGCCGTGGGCAGCGACGGGTGGACCCGAATTGGATGGGATGACAAATGTACGACGAGGCGGCGGGGACGTGAGCAAGGAAATTACCGGTACCCGGGGCCGGTTCGCCGGCCGGTTCGCACCGGCGCTCCTTCTGGCGGTCGCCGCTGGCTGCGGAGGCGAGAACGCTCCGCCGCCGGCGGCGTGGGGCGGGACGATCGACACCACGGCCGCTGGAACCGTCGTCGTAACCAATCCCGCCACGCCGCTGGCCCCCGAATCGGGCCCGTGGCGCCTCACCGAAGAGATCCGGATCGGTTCGATGATGGGGGAGGGACCGGAGACGCTCGGTCGGGTCGGCGATCTCCTGGCCGACGCGGAGGGTCGGATCTACGTGCTGGAGACCCAGGCCCAGGAGATTCGTGTGTTCGACGCGGACGGGCGCTTCCTCCACACTATAGGGCACGAGGGGGAAGGACCGGGCGAACTGAAGCAGGCGGCGGCGATGGGCTGGGGACCGGGCGGAGAGCTGAAGGTGGCCGATATGGGCAATGCCCGGATCTCCGTGTTCAACCGCGACGGCGAGTTCCTGACCAGCCAGCCGCAGCCCGGCGGCTTCCAGATGTTTCCATGGCCGGGCGCGTTCGAAGCCGACGGCGGCGTCATCACCCCGATACCGCGGATGGTCGATGGCGAATTCCAGCCGGCGCTCGTCAGGTACGACGCTTTCGCGCAGCCCGTCGACACCTTCCCGATGCCCCGATACCAGGGGAAGGAGAACGTTTTCGAGCTCGCGAGCGAGGGTGGGGGCGGCATCATCGCGAGCGTGCCATACTCGCCCGGCCTCGCCTGGGATCTGGACCCGGCCGGGTACTTCTGGGTCGCGCCCAATTCGGGAGAATACCGGATCCACAAGGTGAACTTCGCCGGCGATACCCTCCTGACTATGTATAAGCCGCACGAGAGCTTCGGCGTGACCGCGACCGAGATCGACAGCGCGACGGCCTCGATGAAATGGTTCACCGACCAGGGCGGGCGCGTCGACCGGTCGAAGTTTCCCGACCACAAGCCGGCGCTTACCCGACTGTTCGTCACGGAAGACGGCTACCTGATGGTGCGCCCCGTCACCGCAGAGTTCGGGAGCGGCTGGGGCTCGCCGGCGACGGTGCTCGACGTCTTCGATCCGGGCGGTCGCTACGTCACGCGCCTTCCGCTGCCCCCGGGAATGCAGACCGCGAGCCCGGAGCCACTGTTCACCGAGGACTTCGTCTACGCGGTGGTCGAAGACGAACTGGAAGTGCCCTACGTCGTCCGGTATCGGATCGACACCCATCAGGTCGGCTGACCGTGGCCGGGGACGCGCCGACTCGGCGGAGACGGGCGCTCAGTCTTCCGGGCTCCCGGCCCAGCGGATCAGCGACTGCGGCGCGTGGTCCGCGACCTGCTTTCCCCGGAGCCGCAGCTCGATCCGCTTCAGGGCCGACGGGGCTCGCGCCTTCAGGCGATACTCGAGCGTCGCGTCCGGCCAGGACGAACGCTTCGGCTCGTATCCCCAGTACTCCAGGGCTTCCGGGACCGAGGCGAAGGGAGCCTCGTACATCTCTCGCCCGACGTCCGTCAGGCGAAACGAGTAGAAAAGTTCTTCCGTCTGCCGATCGAGTTCCGACAGGTACCGGGCAACCGAGCGCTGGTTGATCGGTTCGGCCGGTGAACTCGTCCACGAATCGTGAACGGTGCCGCCGCCGCCGGTCCCTGACAGGATGCTCCCTTCGAACGCCTCGCCGAGCCAGTCGCAAATGCCGCGCAGCGTCGCCTCGGGCTTTGCCGTCATCTCTTCGTAGCGAAGCGTGAGCACGCGCGGGTGATCTCTCAGACGTACGCCGGCCGCCGCCGCGCACAACCAGATCCAGGCGGCGTGGTGCAGAGACCTGCCGCGACGGAGCTGCGATACGAGGCTGTCCCGGCCGTCCCGCACCAGGTGGACGAAACGGGCGTCGGGGAAAGCCTCCAGCAACCGCCCCGCGCAGAAGACGTTGGTAGGCGTCTTTTCCACCCATCGCGCCCGGTTCGTGCGCCGGGTCAGCAGGGTCTCGAAGGCCCGCACGTAGTCGGCGTAGTTGGTCGCGGCGGCCGCCAGCGCGGCGAGCTCCGGCCGGGCTACCGGCGTTTCGGCCAGCCCGTCGAACATCGGACGTCTCCAGCGGACATCCTCGATCTCGAGCCTGGCCTGCGGATCACGCCGAAACCGGCGGCGATACGCGGGCCACGGACGCTCGTACAGTTCGGCCTTGTCGAGACAGCTCAGCTCCGGGCCACAGTAGAGCCGAGGGTGCCGGCCGAGTACCGCCGCGAGCAAGGTCGTCCCGGACCCGCTCGATCCCCCGATGGCGATGAAACCGTCGCCGGGGGTCACGTCGGCCGCTCCGCCATGGTCTCCAGCATCCTTTCCGCGCGGCGCTTCCAGGTGACCTCGCCCGCCCGCTGGTGCGCGGCGACCGCCATTGCCCGGTAGGCGCCGAAGTCGGCGTACATCCGCTCGATCGCGGCCGCCCATCCGGTCGAGGACTCGTCCACAAGCAGCGCCTCGCGGCCGTCGGTCACATACGTCGTGACGACATCCGCCCAGGTCGCGATCACGGGCAGGGAAGCGGACAGGTAGTCCAGCAGCTTGAGCGGCGTATTCGTGCGGGTCTTGAATGACCGCGAGAGGGGGACGACGCCGACATCCACGCGCTCCCGGAAGGCGGAAAGCTGAGCAGGGGGCACCCAGCCGTGCACCTCGAGCCGGTCCGCGATCCCGAGGGCGTCGGCCTGGTCGAGCAGCGCGCCGCGCTCGCTCTCGCTCCTCGCGCCGACGACCAGGAGACGGGCGCCATCCACGCGGCAGCGGGCCAGGCCATCCAGTATTGTGGACACAGGGTAGGGGCCGCCGAGCGATCCGAAGTAGCCGAGGGTATACGAGAACGTGGTGCGGGGGTTCGGTTCGGGCGGTCGTGTACCCGTGAGGGCCAGTTCGACCGGCAGGTCGGGGAAGCGTTCGCGGTACAGGGTCGCCTGGGCCGTCGACGTGCAGAACAGGCCGTCGAGCCGGGGAAGATACCGCCGTGCGAGGCGGATCTTCCTGCGGGCCGACCGGCTCAGCGGGCCGGGACGATCGGCGTCCCCCCAGTACTCGTG
>JBPCJZ010000173.1:0-6084 GCA_051004775.1 Gemmatimonadota bacterium | reverse complement strand
GCTTCGATCGCGGCCGCTTCGGCCTGATCGAGCTCCCCGTCGAGATATTCTGACAGCCTGTCGGTCGAGTTCTTCATCTCTATTTCACCCGTGATACGTATTTTCGCATCACCATGCGAGCCCTGTGCAACTGCGCCTTGCTCGTTCCGCTCGTCACTCCGAGCATCTCCGCGATTTCGCGGTGCTTGTACCCTTCGATGTCGTGCAGGACGAAGACCGTCCGCGCTCCGTCGGCCAGCGCCCTGAGTCCGGCCTCGAACTCCGGGCCCTGGGTTTCCGGGGACCCCGTCCGAGACAGCGTCTCGAGGGCCGGTTCCGAATCGCCCAGAAACCGCTCCCGGCGGACCGCCAGCTTACGTCGGCGTCCCAGCACGACGTTGATCGCCAGGCGGTGAAGCCAGGTGCCGAACGCGGCGTCGCCGCGAAACGTGCCCAGCTTCTGCCACGCCCGCACGAAGACATCCTGGGTGACCTCGTCGGCCAGCTCCGCGCCAAGCATCCGCCGGACCAGCGAGTAGACGCGGTCCACGTGCGCCTCGTACAGGCGCTCGAAAGCCCGGACATCGCCCTCCGCGGCGAGCCGGGCGTCGGACGCATGGTTCGGGCGGCCCTGTTCCCCGGCCACGACGTTCGCGATCTTCATGCAGTGGATTGGATCGGGCGAGTGTCCGAATGGTTGACGCGGGGCGCGGATTGCGCAACGTCCGCTGGTTGACCATAAGTGGATGGGAACAGACGGAGTTGACGGGGTGCGGCCGTCGACGGAGACACTCAACCTTGGATCGAGACGTGAATGGCCGACTCACCGCGTCTGCGCAAAGACCTGGGTCTGTTCGACGTCTACGCCATCAGCACCGGCGCGATGTTCAGTTCCGGCTTCTTTCTTCTGCCCGGCCTCGCGGCAGCCAAGACCGGTCCGTCGGTGGCGCTTGCATATCTCGTGTCCGGCGTGTTCATCCTCCCCGCGATGTTCAGCGTTGCCGAGCTTGCGACGGCCATGCCTCGAGCCGGGGGCGCCTACTATTTTCTGGACAGGGCTCTCGGACCCATGGTCGGGACTGTGGGTGGACTCGGAACGTGGCTGGCGCTGGTCCTTAAGAGCGCCTTTGCGCTGGTCGGCATGGGCGCGTATCTGGGCCTGTACCTCGACATCCCCATCAAGCCGCTCGCGATCGGTCTGACGGTGGCGTTCACTCTGATCAACATCGTGGGGGCGAAGGAGACGAGCGGCCTCCAGCGTGTCCTGGTGACCGTGTTGATCACCATCATGGCGTTCTTCATCGTCCAGGGGCTCGTCGTTCTGACGGCAGGAGCGCACGACGTCGAGCTCCGCGAGCGATTCACCCCTTTCCTGGCGTTCGGCTTCCAGGGTTTCATGGCCACGGTCGGTTTCGTGTTCGTCTCCTACGCCGGGTTGACGAAGGTCGCCAGCGTTGCGGAGGAGATCCGCGACCCCGATCGCAATATTCCTCTCGGAATGATGCTCTCCCTCGCCACGGCCGTATTCGTCTACAGTGTGGGCGTGCTGATCATCGTCGCGGTCCTCCCGCCCGATGAGCTGCGACACGACCTCACCCCCGTCGCGACCGCCGCCAGCGCGTTCTTCGGCTGGCTTCCCGGCGGCGCGGGTGTGATGCTCATCGTCGCGGCGGCGATCGCGGCGTTCGCTTCGACCGGCAACGCGGGCCTGCTTTCCGCGTCCCGGTATCCACTTGCGATGGCTCGGGACCGCCTGGTGTCGCCCCGGTTCGGCAGGCTCGGGCGGTTCAGAACCCCCACATTCGCCATCGTCAGCACGGCGCTCCTGATGATCGGCGCCATCGTGTTCCTCGACGTCGAAAGCATCGCCAAACTCGCCAGCGCCTTTCAACTCGTTCTGTTCTCGATGCTGTGCCTGGCCGTCGTGATCATGCGCGAGAGCCGGATCGAAGGATACGACCCGGGATTCAGGTCGCCGCTCTATCCCTGGCTCCAGATCGTCGGCTTCCTCTCGCCGTTCTGGCTGATCGCGGAACTCGGAGAGGTGGCGGTGCTGTTCACACTCGGGTTGATCGGCGCGACGATCGGATGGTACTTCTTCTATGGCCGGAAGCGCACCGTGCGGGCCGGGGCGATCTTTCATACGTTCGCTCGGCTAGGGGAGAAACAGCATGCCGGACTCGACGTGGAACTCCGCGGGATCGTCAAGGAGAAGGGCCTACGTGAGGAGGACGCCTTCGACGAGGTGGTGGCGCGAGCCGGGGTTCTCGATCTACAGGGCGCGAAAGCCTTCGGCGAGGTGATCGCCGGAGCGGCGGAGGTCCTGTCCCGCGATACCGGCGTTCCGACCGAACTGCTGCGGACGGGCTTCGAGGACGAGTACCGGTCGGGATTCATGCCGGTAGCGCGCGGAGCGGCCCTGCCGCACCTGCGGATCGGCACCGGTCTCGACAGGCCGACCATGCTGCTGGTCAGGTCTACCGAAGGACTGGTCCTTGATCCACCGTCGGTCCACTCGAGTGAGTCCGACGCTGGCGGCGACCGGGTGCATGCGATCTTCTTCCTGCTGAGTCCGAAGGGCGAGCCCGGCCAGCACCTGCGGCTCCTCGGGCACCTGGCGACCCACGTCGACGACGCGGGTTTCGTAGATCGATGGCTGGCGGCACGGGATCCGGACCAGCTACGCGCGACGCTGCTCCAGGAAGAACGATCCCTGTCCCTGCATCTCGATCCCGGGGGTCCGCTTTCGGACTGCGTGGGGCGGCGGATCCGCGACCTCGACTTTCCCGAGGACACGTTGATCGCCCTCATCCGTCGAGCGGGGCACGGCGTCATTCCCCGCGGGTCGACGGTGTTGCGCGCCGGAGATCGCCTGACGGTCATCGGAGCACCTGAAGCCATCCGGGAACTGGCGAAGCGCTACGGAGGCGGGAGTGGGCCCTGATACGCGTCTGCAGATGCCATCCGGATGCGTGGTCGGCCGCTCTACGCCCCGAGGGACGCCCGGGTAGCCGCCCGCGGTCGAACGTGACGCCTGGCCCGCATTCGTTTCCCGGGCCGGCGTCGCCCTGGGGATGGCGACGCTCGTGGCGCGCGAGTTCCCCGCCCGGGGCGTCGACCTGCATAGTTTCTTCGTCGGCCTCGTCGCAATCCACGAGCTGGTCGGTCCCGTGGCCGCGAAGTGGACGCTCGACCGCTCCGGCGAGACGAACTGGGTGGCGGCATCGGCCGAGGGAGGCGGTCTTGTCTAGCAGGGCCTCGGTGTCGTCGCAGAAGCTCGGCGAGCGGATGTGAGGTGAGACTCGAGGGCGAGCCCGGCAGAAACCATCCCCACCCTACCGTGTACCCCCGCGCAGGTACGTGGACGCAACTCCGGAGCGCGACGTGATGACGAACCGACATCCTATCTTTCTGCGTCGGCTCGGGCCGCTGGCCGGCCGCCGCCTGATCGGGGCTGTCCTGGCGATCGCGTTCCTGTTCTCGGGCGATCTCGTCCGGTTGCATGGACACGCCGACGGGGTGCCCGCCTCGAAGCATTGTGCCGCCTGCCTGGCGGGTCTCGCGAGCGCGGTAAAGGCCGCGCCCACGCCGGATGTGACTCCTCCCGTCGAATCGGGGGAGTGGGCCGTCTGCGAGGCGCCTTTCCTCGCTCCGTCTCTGCCGTTCCTCCGCCCCTGCGGCCTGCGGGATCCTCCTCCTTCCTTCGCCTGATCGTACGAAAAGCGTCCGCCGAGGCTTCCATACGGCGGCACTCCACCACGAGCGTAAGTCAGACGAGCGCCGCCGGCCATCGGGCCGGGACGCGGCGACTCGTCGAAGGGGGAACATGTCCACAGGCAATCTCAGGATCTCAGTAATCGCAGTCGGGATGCTGCTCGCCCTGCCACCGGCCGTCGCCGGAGTCCAGGCAGGAGACCAGGAGGCGATCGCGGGCCCCGCCTCGGTGGGAACTCTGCGTGGCCGCGTCGTCCTGCGCGACGCGGTCACCGAGCCGATTGCCGGCGCGACGATCAGCCTGCCCGGCCTCGGCCGCGTTGCGGTAACGGACGCGACGGGCGCCTATCTGCTTCGGCGCCTGCCCGCCGGCGTCCACGAAGTGTTCGCGCAGCGCGGCAACGCGCGGTCGGACCGCCGCCGCATCACCGTGAGTCCGGGCGATACGACAGTGGCCGATTTCGAGTTGGCCGTAGCCCACACGCTCGAGGCGATTACCGTGACCGGCAGCCCGCGCGGCCAGACGACCGCGCTGGAGTCCTTCGGCGCGGTGACGTCGGTCTCAGCGCGCGACCTGGCGGAACGGATGTCGGGCTCGCTCGGAGAAAGTCTCGAAGGCGAACCGGGTGTGGCCAAGCGGAGCTTCGGACCCGGCAGCGCGCGGCCGATCGTGCGGGGCTTCGACGGCGACCGCGTCCTCATCATGAACGACGGCCTGCGCAGCGGCGACGTGTCCAGCCAATCAGGTGACCACGGCGTCCTCACCGATCCCGCGAGCCTCAAGCGCGTCGAGATCCTCAAGGGCCCGGCGACGCTGCTCTACGGGTCCAACGCGATCGGCGGTGTCGTCAACGCCGTCAGCCATCACGACTTCACCCACGAACCGCCGCCCACGGGGCTCACCGGGTTCGGAACGATCGACGGCGGGAGCGCGGATGAAAGGGTGGGCGCGAACGTCGAGGTCCAGTACGGCAGCGACGGCTGGGTGGCCTGGGGAGGGGGCGGGGCGCGCCGCACGGCCGACTACGACACGCCGGCCGGCGCCGTGCCGAACTCCGCGTCGGACCTGCAACGCGTGGCCTTTGGAGGCGGGCGCCACTCCACGACGGCGTTCCTCGACGGCAGCGTCGAGTATGACCAGGGTCGCTACGGTGTGCCGTTCGCGGCGCAGTTCGAAGGGGGCACGGGGGAGACCGATGGCGACGGAGGCGGCGCGGCCGCAGCGGCCGAGCGCATCGAGATCGACGGAGACAGGACGGCGCTGCGACTCAACGCAGGTCTGCGTGAGCTGGGCGGCTGGATTGAAGACGCGCATGCCCACCTCACCTACATCGATTGGTCGCACCGCGAACTGGAGAACGAGAGCGTCGGGACGACATTCTCGAACCGAAGTTTCGTGTTTCGTGCCGAGGCGAACCAGCGTCAGATCGGCCGTCTGGGCGGGACCTTCGGGGTATGGGGGCAGACGCGATCCTTCGAGGCGACGGGCGAGGAAGCGCTCTCTCCGCCGGTCGATCAAAGATCGTTCGCGGTCTTTGGCCTGGAAGAGATCGCTTTCGAGCACGTCCGGCTGGCTGCGGGCCTCCGACTCGAGGGCAACCGCTACGACGTCGATGGCGGGTTGCCGGATCGCAGTTTCACGGGCGTGTCGGGCTCGCTGGGAGCCAACGTCCCGTTCGCCGAGGGGGCGGCGCTGTATGCCAACCTCAGTCATTCGCGGCGCGCGCCGGCCCTGGAGGAGCTCTACAACGATGGTCCCCACGTGGGGAATCTCACGTTCGAGACGGGGGATCCGAACCTGGGCGTCGAACGTGCCAACGGAATCGACGCCGGCGTTCGGCTGCAGTCGGAGGCGCTCAACCTGGAGACGGGCGTCTTCTACTACGATATCGGCGACTATACCTACCTGGCCCCGACGGGCGAGGTGGAGGACGGACTTCCCGTGGGCGTCTACCGGCAGGGCGACGCCCGTTACTTCGGCTTCGAGGCGGCGGGAGATGTCCGGCTCGTCGACCGGGTGAGGCTCCAGGTCGGGGCCGACTATGTTCGCGCAGATCTCACGGGGACGGGCGCGAGCGCGGGCGCGGCACCCGGCCCCGGGGGTGCGCCCTCGGCTTCTGAGCCACTGCCCCGGATCCCACCCTTCCGCGCACGGCTCGGTCTCGACTGGCACATTCGGGGTCTCGATCTGCGGCCCGAGGCCGTGTTCGTAGCGGCACAGAACCGCACCTTCGGCGCCGAGACCTCGACCGACGGTTACACGCTGTTCGGGCTTACCGCCTCCTACACGCTCCTGCGTGGGGATCGCCAGCACCTGGTCAGCCTGCGCTTCTACAACCTCGGCAACGAGCGGTACCGGAACCACTCCTCGTTCATCAAGGATCTCGCGCC
>JBPCJZ010000172.1:0-34926 GCA_051004775.1 Gemmatimonadota bacterium | reverse complement strand
GTGGACATCCGCAATCAGCGCTGGGATGTGGCGCTCGACGCCATCCTGGCGTCACAGGGGCTCGGCTGGAGGATGCAGTCTGAAGGCATACTCATCGTAGACAAACTCGAGGGGATCCGAGCGCGCGACACGCTACAGACACAGACGCGGGTGTTCCGGATCAACTACGCCAGCGCCGACTCGGTGGCCAGCACGCTGGCGGCGCTCGCCACGCCGGGTCGCGGCCAGGTCGTCGCCTACCAGGGGGCCAATTCGGTCATCGTCACCGACGTGCCGTCGGTCGTCGCTCGCATGGACACGCTCGTCCAGAGCCTCGATCGCAAGACGCCGCAGGTGTCGATCGAGGCGAAGATCATTTTCGTCGACCGCACCGACGTGAACGCGCTCGGCATCGTGTATGACCTGAAGGATCGCACCGGCAACTCGATCAACGACGTGATCGCGGTGCCTGACCCGCTCAACCCCACCGAGTTGACGAACGCGACGCTGGTCGACCTGACGGGCGAGTCGATCGCGGCGCTTGCCAACGCGAACGACCGGGTGCTGAACCCGTCTCTGCAGATCCTCGCTTCCGTGGCGTTCGGCGACTTCTCGCTGGCCGCCTTCCTCGACGCGCTCGAGCAGCACCAGCTCTCGGACGTGCAGGCCGCGCCGAGCATCCAGGTCGTCGACAACCACAACGCCCGCATCCAGGTCGGTGAGAAGACCCCGATCCGCGTCCTCGAACAGGGGGCGCAGGCGGCAGGCGCCACGGTCAACGTCCAGTTCCAGGACACGGGGATCATCCTCGACGTGACGCCGCACATCACGAACAACAACCAGATCCTGCTCGACGTGTCGGCCGAGCGGTCGGGCCTGCAGACGGACCTGCCGGATGTCGGCTTCAACTTCACGCAGCAGCTCGGTCGCACCCGCCTGCTGCTCGACAATGGTGAGACGATGGTGATCGGAGGCCTGACCCTGAGCCAGGTCGACCGCAACGAGAGCGGGATTCCGTTTCTCATGGACATCCCGGTTCTCGGCGCCCTGTTCCGCACGACCAACAATCGGGAGCAGAAACAGGACCTCATCATTCTGGTCACGCCGCACATCGTGCCGTAAGCTCACGTCCGGCCGACGGGCCGGCCGAAGCATCCAATCGGGGTCCGGTCGTCCGGGCCCCGATTCTTTTGTGACCTGTTGGAGCGGACATGCTGAAACACTTCAGCTTCACGACGGCGGGCGAGTCGCACGGCAAGGGGATGCTCGTCGTGATCGAGGGCGTGCCCGCCGGACTTCCGCTCACGCCGGCCGACATCGCCGGGGATCTGGCGCGCCGCCAGCTCGGCTACGGGCGCGGCGGCCGGATGAAGATCGAGACCGACGAGGGCGAGATCCTCAGCGGCGTCCGGCTTGGCGAGACCCTGGGGTCGCCCGTGTCCGTGTGGATTCCGAACCGCGACCATGAGAACTGGCGCGTCGCCATGAACGTCGAGCCGCAGCCCGGGGCCGACGCCGACGCCCTGCGCCGGGTGCATCTCCCGCGGCCCGGCCACGCCGACCTGGTCGGAATGCTGAAATACGGGCGACGCGACGCCCGGGACATTCTCGAACGATCCAGCGCACGCGAAACGGCCCCCCGCGTGGCCGCCGGAGCCGTGGCGCGGCGGCTGCTTGCGGAGTTCGGGGTCGTGATCGGCAGTCATGTCGTGCGGATCGGACCGGTCGAGGCTCCGCCCGTCGAACCGGCGCCGGGCCTGAACGCGCGGGTCGACGACTCGGACGTCCGTTGCCTCGACGAGCCGTCGGCGGAAGGGATGCGCGAAGCGATCAAGGCCGCCGGGCGCGCGGGCGACAGCCTCGGCGGCGTGTTCGAGGTGGTAGCCCACGGCCTTCCGGTGGGTCTGGGGAGTCACGTCGCGTGGGATCGCCGACTCGACGCGCGGATCGGCGCCGTGATGCTCGGAATCCAGGCCATGAAGGGGGTCGAGATCGGCCTCGGGTTCGCCTCAGCCGCCCTCCGCGGCTCCGACGTGCATGACGAGATCGAAACGGACGAGGCGCGCCCTCTCGCCGGAGGCTACCGGCGGCGGCGCAACAGCGCCGGCGGACTCGAGGGCGGCACGACGACCGGCGAACCGCTCGTCGTCCGCGTGGCGATGAAACCCCTCAGCTCGCTGCGCAGACCGCTGGACAGCGTCGACGTGCGGACGGGAGAGCCGGCGAAGGCCGTCCGAGAGCGCAGCGACATCTGCGCGGTTCCGGCCGCCGCCGTGATCGGCGAGGCGATGCTCGCCATCGTGCTGGCGGACGCGTGGCGCGAGAAGTTCGGGGGCGACGCCCTGGCGGACGTTCGCGGGGCCTACGAATCGTACCTCGACCGGATTCGCGGCGGACCGACCCCGGGCGACGAGGGGGAGGTGCCCCGGTGAGGCTCGTCCTCGTCGGACTCATGGGGGCGGGCAAGTCTACCGTCGGGCGGAGGCTGGCGCGGGACGCGGGGTTGCCGTTCGTCGACCTCGACGAGGAAATCGCGGCCCTGGCCGGTCGGTCGATACCGGCGGTGTTCGAGTTCGAGGGAGAGCCGGCGTTTCGGCGCTTCGAGGTGCAGGCGACGGCGGCACTCGGCGCCGATGCCGGAAACCTGATCGTCGCGGCGGGAGGCGGATGGATGGCCAATTCCGCGGCTCGGGCGGCACTTCCGGACGCCGTTACCGTATGGCTGAGGGTGAGCCCCGCCGAGGCCGCCCGTCGGGTTTCCGACGGAGCCTCGTTTCGACCCCTGCTCACCGGCTCGTCCGCGGCCGATCGCCTCGAGGCGATCCTGGTCGAGAGGTTGCCCGCGTACGGAGAGGCGACGTATACCGTAGACACGGAGGGTCGGACCCCGGCGGAGGTGACGTCGGTGGTGGCGGCCCGGGCGGGACTCGTCCTGCCCGATCGAGAAGGAAATCGCACGTAGACCTACGAAGAACGACGATAAAGCATGGCGAAGAGCAAGTATCTGGTGATCCTCGAGTCCGACAAGAAGGCCCGCCTGCTGGGCCCCTGGCTGGGACCGGACTACGTGGTGGCCGCTACGGGCGGTCACATCATCGACCTCCCGAAGAAGGGGCTCGGCGTCGACGTCGAGCACGGTTTCGAGCCGGCGTACGAGGTGGTGCGCGGCAAGAAGAAGGTCATCGCGGAACTGAAGAAAGCGGCGAAGGATGTCGACTACGTCCTGATCGCCACCGACCCCGACCGGGAGGGCGAAGCGATCGGGTATCACATCGCCCAACAGCTCGGGTTCGACAACGGATCGAACGACCGGTTCCGTCGGGTCACGTTCAACGAGGTGACCCGCGACGCCGTGATGGAGGCGATCGACAACCCGGGCCCCCTCGACCTGGCCCGCGTCGACGCGCAGCAGGCGCGTCGGGTGCTCGACCGACTCGTCGGCTACGGGCTCTCGCCGCTGTTGTGGAAGAAGATCTCGCCGGTCGACCCGATCAGCCGAGCGCCGCTGTCGGCCGGGCGCGTCCAGTCGGTCGCCGTACGCCTGATCGTCGAGCGCGAGCGGGAGCGGCGGCGGTTCCGCAGCGCCGACTACTGGGACCTGGCCGCGGAACTCGAGCAGGACGGCAAGGCCTTCGACGCACGGCTTACGGCCGTGGCCGGTAAGCGCGTGGCGGCGGGCGGAGACTTCGACCCCGACACGGGAGTCCTCAAAGACGAGGGCGCCGTCGTCCTGCTCGACGAGAAGGCGGCCGGCGAGCTGGCCGAGCGCCTAAGAAAGGCGACGTTCAAGGTCACCGGCGTCGAACGGCGAAAGAAATCGACGAATCCCCAGCCGCCGTTCAAGACGACCACCATGCAGAAGGCCGCGAGCAGCCGGCTGAGCCTGTCGCCGAGCGACACTATGCGCGTGGCGCAGCGTCTGTACGAGGCGGGGCACATCACGTACCTGCGGACCGACTCGACCCAGCTGTCGGACCGGGCGGTGGCGGCGGTGCGAAAGGACATCGAGTCCCGCTACGGAGGCGAGTACCTGAGTCCGAAGCCGCGCAGCCACGCCACGCAGACCAAGGGTGCCCAGCTCGCGCACGAAGGCATCCGGCCCTCCGGCACAGAGATGAAGACGGCGAAGCAGCTCGGCCTCCGGGGCCGCGACGCGGCTCTCTACGACCTCATCTGGTCGCGCACGATGGCGAGTCAGATGGCGGCGGAGATCCAGCAGCACGTGTCCGTCTCGCTCGAGGCGGACGACGCGGCGTTCCGTGCCACCGGGCACACGCTCGAGTTCGCCGGCTACCGCCGCGCCTGGATGGAAGGCGCCGACGATCCCGAGGCCGCGCTCGAGGGCAAGGACGTCTTTCTGCCGGAGCTCGCCGAAGGCGACGAGCCGGCGACCCTCGAGATCGAGTCGAAGGGCCACACGACGCGCCCTCCGGCGCGCTACACGCAGGGCGCCTTTCCGGGGATCCTCGAAGAGGAGGGCATCGGCCGCCCGAGCACGACG
This sequence comes from Gemmatimonadota bacterium, assembly GCA_051004775.1. Lineage (GTDB taxonomy): Bacteria > Gemmatimonadota > Gemmatimonadetes > Palauibacterales > Palauibacteraceae > JARFPW01. The sequence goes on along the minus strand of JBPCJZ010000172.1, from coordinate 30,446 downwards.
GCCTCGATCATCAGCACGATGGAGCAGCGCGGCTACGTGCGCGTGGAGGGGCAGCAACTCGTTCCGACCTTCGTGGCCTTCGCGGTGACGGCGCTGCTCGAGGAGCACTTCGAGGACCTCGTCGACATCGGCTTCACCTCGGAGATGGAGGCCGGACTCGACCGCATCGCGGACGGAGACGTCGACTGGCGGACGTTCCTCGAGAAGTTCTACCGCGGCGCGTCGGGCTTCGAGACGCGCCTCGCCGATCGCCAGGAGAAGATCGATCCGCGCACGGCCTCCACCATCACGTTCGGCGACATGGACGCCATCGTGCGGATCGGCCGGTACGGCCCGTTCCTCGAGCAGGGCGGAGAGGACGACCCGACGCGCGTTTCGCTGCCCGAGGACCTCGCACCGGGGGATCTGACTCCCGAGGTCGCGGGGAAGCTGATCGAGCAGAAGGAAGCCACGAACGAGCACCTGGGTGCCGATCCCGAAACGGGCCTCCTGGTCTACCGTCTCGTCGGCCGCTTCGGGCCGTTCGTCCAGCTCGGAGAGCAGGAAGAGGACGGGCCGAAGCCCAAGCGCGCCTCCCTGCCCAAGGGCACGACGATCGAGGACGTCGACCTCGAGATGGCGCTCGCCCTCCTCGCGCTGCCACGCGAACTCGGGAAGCACCCCGAGACGGGCAAGCCCGTGAAGGCGGGGATCGGGCGGTATGGCCCCTACGTCGTCCACGAGAAGGACTACCGGTCGCTGAAACCGGAAGACGAGCTCCTCGAGATCGGCTTCGACCGGGCAATGGAGCTCCTTCGCGAACCCAAGAAGGGCCGGCGCGGACAGACCCCGCTGCGCGAGATCGGCCCGCACCCCGACGACGGAGAGCCGATCAAGCTGTTCGACGGCCGGTACGGGCCGTACGTGAAGCACGGGAAGATCAACGCTTCGTTGCCGAAGGGGGCCGCGCCGGACGGGCTCACCCTCGACCAGGCCGTCGATCTGATCCACGACCGCGCCGAGAAGCTCAAGGCGGGCGGCGGCAAGCCGCGGCGCCGCGGAAAATGAACCGTCCGCCGGTCACGATCGTCGGGGGCGGCCTGGCCGGCTCCGAGGCCGCCTGGCAGCTTGCGGAACTCGGCTACGAGGTGCGACTGCACGAGATGCGGCCGGCCGTCGGAACGCCGGCTCATCAGACGGGCGATCTCGCCGAGATCGTATGCACGAACTCGTTCAAGTCCGAATCGCTGGATACGGCCCACGGCATCCTCAAGGCCGAGATGCGCGCGCTCGGCTGCATGCTGCTGACGGTGGCCGAGGGCTGCCGCGTGCCGGCGGGCACCGCCCTCGCGGTCGACCGCAACGTGTTCAGCGCCGAGGTCACCCGCCGGCTCTCCGCTCATCCCGGCATCGAGATCGTGACGGGCGAGGTCCGCACCGTGCCCGACGGGCCGGTGATTCTCGCGACGGGACCCCTGACCTCCGACGCCCTGTCGGAGGACATCCGGCGGCTGCTCGGCGAGGAGAGTCTCGCGTTCTTCGACGCGATCGCGCCGATCTTCTCCCGCGAATCGATCGACGAATCGGTCGCCTTCGCCGCTTCGCGCTACGACAAGGGCGAGGCGGACTACCTGAACTGCCCGTTCGACGAAGCCCGGTACGAGGCGTTCATCGACGCGCTCCTGGAGGCTGACGTCTACGAGGGCCACGACTGGGACGCCGTTCCGTACTTCGAGGGCTGTCTGCCCGTCGAGGTCATGGCGCGCCGCGGTCGCCAGACGCTCGCGCATGGACCGATGCGACCCGTGGGCCTGCTCGACCCCGAGACGGGGCACCAGTATCACGCCGTCGCCCAGCTTCGCCGCGAGGACCGTGCGGGCCAGATGTGGAATCTCGTCGGGTTCCAGACGCGCCTGAAAGTCGGGGAGCAGATCCGCGTGTTCCGGATGATTCCGGGCCTGGAGTCGGCAGAGTTCCTGCGGTACGGCTCCATTCACCGGAACTCATATCTCAATTTCCCGGCCCGGCTCACGGCGCACGGCGCGCCCGAGGGTCGTCCCGACCTGGTGTTCGCCGGACAGTTGACCGGCGTCGAGGGCTACACGGAGTCGATCGCGAGCGGCCTGCTCGCGGCCCTCAACATCGACCGTATCCTGAGCGGCCGTGATCCAGTCACGCCGCCGACCACCACCATGCTCGGCGGCCTGTCGCGGTACCTGCGGGAGGCGGATCCCGAGCACTTCCAGCCGATGAACGTGAACTTCGGTCTGCTCGATCCGCTCGAAGGGAAAGTGAAGGGTGGCCGCAAGGCTCGGCGCGCCGCGCTCGGCGCCCGGGCGATCCAGCACGGCGAGCGCTGGGCCGGCGAGGTTCTCTCCGCGGCCGGCGCGGGGGTGGCGTGACCGGGCGCCGGGGTAGCGTGACCGGCGCCGCCGGGCGGTCCGCGGCAACGGCGGAGTTTCGCCGCTGGCTCGACGCCGAACGGCGCCTGTCGCCACACACCGTCGAGGCGTACGAGCGCGATGTCTCGCAGTTCGAAAGTTTTGCCGGCCGCTGGCTGCAGTCCGAGGACTGGTCCTGGAGCCAGGTCGATCGCCGGGCGCTGCGCGCCTGGCTCGGCCACCTCGACGAGCGGGGCCTCGCACGGACGACGATCGCGAGAAAGCTGTCGACGCTGCGCGCATTCTTCCGGTTTTTGCAGCGGACGGACCGCCGGGAGGACAATCCGGCTCGGCTCATTCGCGCCGGCGCGCGGGGCCGCCGCTTGCCCGCGTTCCTGACGCGCGCGCAGGCCGAAGACCTGTTCGACGACGACGAGTCGACCGATCCGAACGCCGTGCGCGACCGGGCCCTGCTCGAGGTATTCTACTCCTCGGGTCTGCGCCTGGCGGAGGCGCATGGCCTGGACACGCGCGACGTGGATCTAGATCGCGGGCAGGTCCGCGTGCTCGGCAAGGGCCGCAAGGAGAGGATCGTGCCGTTGGGATCCGCGGCGGCCGAGGCGGTCACCCGCTACCTGGCCGGCAGCGGCCGTACGCCGGCGGCGCCCGGCGCATTGTTCCTCTCGGCGCGGGGCACGCGCCTGTCGCGTCGCCAGATCCAGCGCATCGTCGCGCGCCGGCTCGAAGCCGCGACCGGCGGGGAGTCGATGTCGCCCCACGCCCTGCGTCACTCGTTCGCGACACACCTGCTCGACGAAGGGGCGGATCTCATGGCCGTGAAGGAACTGCTGGGCCACGCGAGCCTCTCGACGACCCGGATCTACACGCACACGTCGCGGGAACGCCTGCTCGAGACGTACCGGATGGCGCATCCGCGCGCCGACTGACAGGGCTCGCCGGACGTCTCACGATACAGGCTTCTAACCTGCCGGAGTCACCATGATGCATGCCACCACGATCCTGTGTGTCCGCCGCGCCGGCGGCGTCGCCATCGGCGGCGACGGCCAGGTGTCGATGAACGACCAGATCGTCAAAGCCGGGGCGACCAAGGTCCGGCGCATGAAGGGCGGTGAGATCCTCGCCGGGTTCGCGGGCGGCGTGGCCGACGCCATGAGCCTGTTCGAGACTTTCGAGGCGCAGCTCGAACGGCATCCCGGCAATCTGACGCGGGCGGCGGTGGAGCTGGCCAAGGCATGGCGGAGCGATCGATACCTGCGGCGCCTCGAGGCGCTCCTTCTGGTCGCGGACCGCGAGCGCAGCCTGCTCGTGTCGGGCACCGGCGAGGTGATCGAGCCCGACGACGGGATCCTGGCCATCGGGTCGGGGGGCAGCTTCGCCCTCGCCGCGGCGCGTGCCCTGGTCGCCCACACCGAGATGTCCGCTTCCGATGTGGTCCACGCGGCGATGGCGATCGCGGCGGACATCTGCGTGTACACGAACAACAACATCACGATCCTGGAGTTGGCCTCGGAGGGCGCGCCGTGAATGAAGACCACCCGGTGAGCACCGATATCGACGAGCCGGGACTCGACCCGTCCACCTCGCCCGATCCGTCCACCCTGGCCGCAGCGGCCGGGGAGGACGCGGCGGGCGAAGCAACCGGCGGAGAGCCGGAGGCCCCGGAGGCCCCGCCGGCGTTCGCATCGCTGACCCCCCGCCAGATCGTCGAGGAGCTCGATCGCTACATCATCGGGCAGGACGAGGCGAAGAAGGCTGTCGCCATCGCTCTGCGCAACCGCTGGCGCCGTCAGAACGTCGAGACGGACCTGCGCGACGAGATCCTGCCCAACAACATCATCATGATCGGTCCCACCGGGGTCGGGAAGACCGAGATCGCACGCCGACTGTCGCGGCTCGCGGGCGCGCCGTTCGTCAAGGTCGAGGCGTCGAAGTTCACCGAGGTCGGCTACGTCGGCCGCGATGTCGAGTCGATGGTGCGGGACCTCATCGACATCTCGGTCAATCTCGTCCGTCTCGAGCGGGAGGACGAGGTGCAGGACCTGGCGGCCGAGCGCGTGGAGGAACGCCTCCTCGACCTTCTGCTGCCGCCGGTCGCCCCGCGTCCCGCGCCCTCGACCGAGGAAGAGCACCGGCGCTTCCTGGTCGGCAGCAGCGGCGAAACCTCGAAGGAGAAAGACGAGGATCCACAGGAAGCCCGCCGCAAGCGCACGCGCGAGAAGCTGCGCGGACTTCTGCGCGACGAGAAACTCGAGGACCGCGAGATCGACATCGACGTGACGGAAAGCGCGCTTCCCATGATGGACCTGTCCGCCGCCGGCATGGAGGGCGTGGACTGGAACTTCGGCGAGGTGCTCTCCGGAATGCTGCCGAAGCGCACGAAGCGCCGCCGGGTCAAGGTTTCCGAGGCGCGGCGGATCCTCCTGTCGGAGGAACTGGACAAGCTCGTCGACATGGACGAGGTCGTGGACGACGCGCTGGAGCGCGCCGAGACGATGGGCATCGTCTTTCTCGACGAGATCGACAAGGTCGCCGCGGGCTCGGGCGGATCCGGACCCGACATCTCCCGCGAGGGGGTTCAGCGCGACCTGCTTCCGGTGGTCGAGGGTTCGACGGTGCAGACGAAGTACGGCCTCGTCGCGACGGACCACATGCTGTTCATCGCGGCCGGAGCGTTCCACGTCAGCAAGCCGTCGGACCTGATCCCCGAGCTCCAGGGCAGATTTCCGATCCGGGTCGAGCTCAAGAGCCTCGACGAGAAGGACTTCGTGCGTATTCTGCTCGAGCCCAAGAACGCCCTGCTCGCTCAGTACCAGGCGCTCGTCGCGACCGAGGGCGCCACCCTGGAGTTCACCGAGGCGGGCATCCGGGAGATCGCGGACATCGCGGCCGACGTGAATCGCAGGATGGAGAACATCGGCGCGCGGCGGCTGCACACCGTGCTGACGACCCTGCTCGAGGACGTGATGTACGGCCTGCCCGAGGAAGGCGCGGGGACCACGATTCTCATCGACGCGACCGACGTACGCGATCGATTGGCGCGCATCGTCGAGGACGACGACCTGCGGCGCTACATTCTCTAACGGACTTCCAGGCCATACTGTTCGTAGCCTTCCGGGCCCGGGCGGCTGGCTCTCCAACCAACGAGTGAATCGATGTCCGAACTGAAAACGACTCCGCTGCACGGCGCTCACGAGGCGCTCGGCGCGAAGATGGTGCCCTTTGCCGGCTACTCGATGCCCGTTCAGTATCCGTCCGGCATCCGGCGCGAGCACGAAGCGGTCCGTACCGCCGCCGGACTGTTCGACGTGTCGCACATGGGAGAATTCCTCGTCACCGGAGCCGACGCGGACGCGTACGTGTCGCACATCACCAGCAACGACCCGCGCGCCCTGTCCGTCGGCCAGGCGCAGTACAGCGTCATGTGCCACGAGAACGGCGGCATCATCGACGATCTGCTCGTGTACCGGTTGGGCGAGGATCGCTTCCGCCTGGTCGTCAACGCGGCCAATCACGTCAAGGACTGGAGTCACGCGACGGCCCAGGCCGGCCGCTTCGACGTGCAACTGGAGGACGAGAGCGACGGCGTCGGCCTGCTCGCGCTGCAGGGCCCGAAGGCCCAGGAGATCCTCGCGCCGCTGTGCTCCGAGCCGATCGACCCGATCGGCTTCTACGAGTTCCGGCAGGGGCAGGTAGCGGGCGCGCCGTGCGTCATCAGCCGGACCGGGTATACGGGCGAAGACGGATTCGAGTTGTACCTGCCCAACGACCGGTGCGCCGCCGTGTGGGACTCTCTGCTCGAGGCCGGCGGCTCGCGGGGATTGATCCCGGCGGGCCTCGGAGCCCGTGACAGCCTTCGCCTGGAGATGGGTTACGCGCTCTACGGGAACGACCTGGACGACTCGACATCTCCGCTGGAGGCGGGCCTGGCGTGGCTGGTGAAGCTCGCCAAGGACGAGTTCATCGGGCGCGACGCGCTGCTGCGGCAGAAGAAGGACGGGTTGACCCGGCGCCTGCGGGGCTTTCGGCTGCTGGAGCGCGGCTTCCCGCGGGCGGGTTACGATGTGAGTGTCGCCGGGGCCGTGGTGGGACCCGTGCGCAGCGGGACCGTGAGCCCGTCGCTCGGCGACGGGATCGGCACGGCGTATCTGCCGCCCGAAGCGGCGCCCGGGACGCAGATCGGCGTGCACATCCGCGAGTTGGTCGTGCCGGCCGAGGTGGCGGCCATGCCGTTCTACACGGAGGGATCGATACGCAAGTGACTCCCGCCGCGCAGACAGGGATCGGGGAAGGGGTACGGATCGGCGTGCTGACGGTATCCGACGGCGTCTCCAGCGGGACACGCGCCGACGAGTCCGGCGCTCGCCTGGCGGCCTGGGTCGAGGCGGAGGGTCACGAACTGGTTCGCCGCGAGATCGTGCCGGACGAGACGCTTCCGCTGGCTGCCACCCTTGCCACGTGGGCGGACGAGGCCTGCTGCGACGTGATCCTGACGACGGGCGGCACGGGACTCACGGACAGGGACGTCACCCCCGAAGCGACCCGCGCGATCCTGGAGCGAGAAGCCCCGGGGATCGCCGAGGCTCTGCGCGCCGCCGGACGGTCGCAGACCCCTTACGCCGCCCTCGGGCGCGGGCTCGCGGGAACGCGGGGCCGGACGCTGATCGTGAACCTGCCGGGCAGCCCCGGCGGGGTGAGCGACGGGCTCTCCGTGCTCGCCCCCCTCGTCCGCCACGCGACCGCCCTGTTGCGAGGCCGCGCCGCGGATCACGCGCCGGCCGCCGCCGGGACGGGACCCGCGCCGGAGAGCGGGGCCTGACGATGGCCCGTGTGTTCATCCTCGACGCCGACGTCGAGACGGCCGTCGCAGTGCGCGAAGCCGCCGCCGCCGACGGCCACGACGCCGAGGTCGTCCCGGATCTCGGGGTCCTGGAGCGAAGGCGGAAGCCGGGAGAAACCTTCGCTGTCGTACTGACCGGCCATCCCGCCGCCCGCGAGACGCGGCGCCGGCTCGGCCAGCTCGGCGCCGACATTCCGCGACCGCCCGTACTCGCCGTCGTCGCGCCGGAAGACCGCCCGGAGGCCGCCGACCTCGACGCCGACATCGTGCTCGACACCCCTGTCGACGGTCCGGAGGTCCAGGTCGCGCTGGCTCAGGAGATCGAGCGCTACGAGCTGCAGCTCGCCACGGGCATCATCGGGCGGACCGACGCCGTGCGGGAGGTGCTCGAGCGCGTGAACACGATCGCCTCGGTGCAGTCGACCGTGCTCATCACGGGCGAGAGCGGTACGGGAAAAGAACTCGTCGCGCGGGCGGTCCACGGTCTGTCGCCGCGCCGGACCCGGCCGTTCATCGCGGTCAACTGCGGCGCCATCCCCGAGTCTCTGCTCGAGAGCGAGTTGTTCGGCCACGAGAAGGGCGCCTTCACCGGGGCGACGTCCCGCCGCCGCGGCATGTTCGAGCTGGCCGACTCCGGCTCCCTGTTTCTCGATGAGATCGGCGAGATGCCGTCTTCACTCCAGACTCGCCTCCTGCGTGTCCTCGAGTCCCGGCGGTTCATGCGGGTCGGCGGCGACGTGGAGATCGAGGTGGATGTTCGGGTGATCGCGGCTACGAACCAGGAACTGCGCGCGTCGGTGCGCCGGGGAACGTTCCGGAAGGATCTCTATTACCGGCTCAACGTCCTGCACATCGACCTCCCGCCCCTGCGGGAACGCCGAAGCGACATTCCGATCCTGGTGCGGCGCTTCATCGACGAGCTGAGTCGCGCGCACGACCGGGAGTTCAAGGGCCTCTCCGGCGAAGCCATGCAGATCCTGCTCGACTACGAGTGGCCCGGGAACATCCGTGAACTGCGCAACCTCGTGGAATCGATGGTGGTCCTCGCGCCCGGATCCGTAATCGAGGCGGCGGACATCCCCCTCGTCGTCCGGGAGACCAGTGGCCGGGCCCTGATCCCGATCCCGACGCCGTCAGGTGACGGCGCCGCAGGTCTCGCGACGCTAGAGGGACCGGATTCGGAGGTGCTTGGCCAGCTGCCGCAGATGGAGTTTCTGTTTCGCACGCTGGTCGACATGAAGATCGATCTCGAAGACCTGCGCACCGACTTCGACCGCTTCCGCAATCGGCTCGCGGCCGGGGCGGCGACCGGCAAGTCCGAGCCGCAGGGCGGGTCCGCCGCCGCGGAGGACACCGTCCCGGGGTTCGGCCCGATCGAAGTGACGGAACGTATCCCGTTCCCGTCGGCCGACGGTTCGGGCACCGCGCCGTACGCGGGCGAGGAGGCGCCAGGCCCATCGATCCGACTCTCACCCGAGATGACGATGGCCGACGTCGAGCAGGCGGCCATCCGTATCGCCCTGCGCGAAGTGGACGGCAATCGCCGGAAGGCCGCCGAACGGCTCGGTATCGGTGAGCGTACGCTCTACCGGAAGATCAAGGAGTACGAGATAGAGGTGTGACCGCCGCCCCACTCACCGGTCGCCCGGCTCACCGGCCCCGCCCACCGGCCGACCGCCGTCGCCCCTGGGGCTGCGTCGCCCCCTAGGGCTGCGTCGCCCCGGCCCGTGAGGTCGCGCGCGCGAGTTCCGCGTCGAGCGATCGCCGAATCGTGTTCCACCGGTCGCTCGCGGCCCCGCCATACTCGACGGTGATCGGCAGATTGAAGTCGATATCGGGGGAGAACACGTAGAGCGCGATCTGGGTCTCCTGCTGGCGCAGTCGCTCGCGGCCGAAGTCGGGGGTGACGGCGATGATATCGAGCGGCCGATACAGGAAGCTCTCGTTGCGGATCTGCAGGTCGTTCGGCTCGAAGCTCTCCTCGACGGCCTGGCTGAAGAACGTGACGAGGAATACCGTGGGCCAGCCGCGCTCGCCCGCCCGCGACGACGCCGCGAGGATGTCCTCGCTGCGGGAAACTTTGTAGCTGTTCAGCCGCCGATAGGTGTCGGGCGCCGTAAGCCGAATCACCCATTCCGCCAGCGGCACCGCTTTGATCCGGAGATTTCCCTCCTGGACCAGCACGGTGATGTCGTCCTGGGACAGGCTGCCGTAGCCCACCGGGGCCATCGGCCGGGCGCCGGACCCCTGTGCCTCCAGCTCCGGGCTCCAGGTGGGGCCGGACCGCGCGCCGGCGCTGCGGGCTGACACGGCCGTATCCGGCGCGGCCGAACCCCCGCAGGCGGCGAGCCAGAGCAGTACGCCGCCGACCAACGCGCCTTTGCCGAACGGGACTCGCGCTACGAACGAACGGGGCTCGTGCATGTCAGGCCGTCTCCGTTGACTGGTTGTCGGGCCGCTCGTCGACCTGGGCGCCGGGCCGCCTGGCCGGCCGCTCCTCCGGCTGCGCGTCGAGCAGTCCGAACAGGCTCTGCCGCAGAAGATCCACGCCTTCGCCCGAGTGGCTGGATGTCGCGATCACCTGGTCGGCCGGCAACTCCAGCGCGTCCCGGAGCTCCCGAACCGCGCGTGCGCGGCCGCTCCGGTTCAGCTTGTCGATCTTGGTCAGGGCGAAGAGTGCCGGCAGCCGCATCTCGGCGAGCCAGGCCAGCAGCTCTTCGTCCTGCGCCAGCAGTCCGCGGCGCGCGTCGATCAGGACCACGATGCCCGCCAGGTCTTCACTCGTGTCGAAGAACGTCTCGATGAGCCGCCGCCAGCGGTCACGCACAGCATCGGGCGCCTGGGCGAAACCGTAGCCGGGCAGGTCGGTCAGGAAGAACCGATCGTTGATCTGATAGAAGTTGATTTCCTGCGTCTTGCCGGGCTTCTGCGATACGCGGGCGAGCTTCTTCCTGCCCACCAGCGCATTGATCAGGCTCGACTTTCCACAGTTCGATCGGCCGGCGACCGCGATCTGGGGCAGCCTGCCGGGCGGCGCCTGCCCGGGAGCGCCGATCGCGCCCGCGAACTCCACCTGCCGGATCTGTTCAGCCTCGGACATGCGACGCCCCGGCGATCGTGGGCGGGATCAGGCTTCCCGCCGCTTCTCCTCCGGCTCGAGGATCAGCAGAGGCTCCGTGCCTTCTTCGATCGTCTCACGGGTGATCACGACTTCGCGCACGTCGGTGCGGGAAGGAAGCTCGAACATGATGTCGACCATGACGGTCTCGAGCACGGCCCGCAGTCCGCGGGCGCCCGTGCCGCGCGCGATCGTCGCGCGCGCGATGGCCTCGAGCGCCTTCGGGTCGAACGTCAGACCCACACCTTCGATCTCGAACATCTTCTGGTACTGCTTGACCAGGGCGTTCTTCGGGCGGGTGAGGATCTCGAGCATGGCGTCCTCGTCGAGATCGTGCAGCGAGACCATGACCGGCACGCGTCCGACGAGTTCCGGAATCAGGCCGTACCGCAGCAAGTCTTCCGGTTCGACGGACTGCAGGGCCTCGTCCTTCGTCCGGGCGTCCGGGGCTTCGGGGCCGAAGCCGATCTGCTTCTTACCGAGGCGTCGTTCGACGATCTCTTCGAGTCCGTCGAACGCCCCGCCGCAGATGAACAGGATGTTGCGCGTGTCGATCTGGATGTACTCCTGCTGCGGGTGTTTGCGCCCCCCCTGGGGCGGCACCGACGCGACGGTGCCCTCGAGGATCTTCAGCAGCGCCTGCTGCACGCCCTCGCCGCTCACGTCCCGGGTGATGGAGGGGTTCTCGCTTTTCCGGGCGATCTTGTCGATCTCGTCGACGTACACGATGCCGCGCTCGCACTCGGCGATGTTGTAGTCACCGGCCTGGAGGAGCCGCACCAGGATGTTCTCGACGTCTTCGCCGACGTAGCCCGCCTCGGTCAGCGTCGTGGCGTCGGCGATCGTGAAGGGCACCTGCAGCATGCGCGCGAGCGTCTGGGCCAGCAGCGTTTTCCCGACGCCCGTCGGCCCGAGCAGGAGAATGTTGGATTTCTCGATCTCGACGTCGTCAATCACGCTGCGGTGGTTGATCCGCTTGTAGTGGTTGTATACGGCGACGGCCAGGGTGCGCTTGGCAGCCTCCTGACCGATCACGTACTCGTCGAGCACGTCCTTGATCTCGGACGGTGTCAGGACCTCCGAGATCTGCGCCGCGGTCTCGCGATCCTCTTCCTCCGCGAGGATCTCGTTGCACAGCGAGATGCATTCGTTACAGATGTAGACGTTCGGTCCGGATATGAACTTCTTGACGCTGTCTTTGGACTTACCGCAGAACGAGCAGCGCAGGTGCTTGTCGCCTGGCATACGCGAATTCCCCCCGTGGTCCTTCGAACTCAGTCTGTTTCGGCCGACGGCGCATCGCCTGATGCGTCGAGCGGCACGAACTCGGATTTGGACCCCCCGGACGTGCCGGCGGTTCCGTTGCCGGAGGGCGTCTCTCCGGGCTGTATGATTCGGTCGATCAGCCCGTATTCGAGAGCCTCGTCCGGTGACATGTAGCGGTCGCGGTCGACGTCGTCGGCAATCGTGCCGACATCTTGTCCCGTATGCTTGGCCAGCAGTTCATTGAGGCGGTGGCGCGCGTAGAGAATCTCGCGGGCCTGAATCTCGACGTCGGACGCGGTTCCCTGCGAACCACCCGACGGCTGGTGGATCATGATACGGGAGTTCGGAAGGGCAGAGCGTTTGCCGTTGGTTCCCGCCGCGAGCAAGAAAGCCCCCATCGAAGCGGCCATCCCCATGCAGATCGTGTTGACCGGCGCCGTCAGATACTGGATGGTATCGTAGATGGCGAGCCCGGCATAGACGCTTCCGCCCGGGCTGTTGATGTAGATGTGGATGTCGCGCTCGGGATTCTCCGCCTGCAGAAACAGTAACTGGGCAATGACGACGTTCGCCACGTCGTCGTTGATTCCGGACCCGAGGAACACGATGCGGTCCATCAGGAGCCGCGAGAAGATGTCGTAGCTTCGTTCTCCGCGGCTGGATCGCTCGATGACGTAGGGTGCGTAAATCGGCATGTTTTCCGTTCTTTTCTGGTTGCCGGGAATCCCGGAGAGCGCTGCTCAGCTTACGCCGGACTGGCCTTTCAAGTAAGCGAAGGCTTTTTCGACCGCAAGATTATGCTCCAGTTGTGACAGTTGGCCTTCCTGCGCGAGTTCTCGCCGGAGCTTCGCCGGCGTGATGTCGCGGCCCTCCGCCAGCTTCTCGATGTGCACGTCCACTTCGTCGGACCCGGCCCGGAAGCCCTCGCGGTCGATGACGGCCTCGAGGAGGAGCTCTTCCCTGATCTGTCGTTCGGCGTGCGGTCCCACCGCCTCGCGCATCCGATCGAGCTCACCCGCGTCGAGTCCCTCGCGCGAACGCATCATCCCCTCGAGGTAGCGGTCGACGAGCGCGGCCGGCACCACGAACGGATGCGCTTCGATGAGCGCGCTGAGCAACTCGCCTCTCAGCTTCTCCTCCGCCTCCTTCTCGTGGTGCCTCGCCAGGTCCTCGCGGAGGGCGGCCACGAGCGCGTTTCGGTCTTCGAAGTCTCCGATGCCCGCCGCGAACTCGTCGGTGAGTTCGGGGAGTTCCTTTTCCTCTACCCCGTCGAGCGCGATGTGGAGCCGACGGGTGAGGACCGCGTCATCGCCCCCGTCCTCGTCCGGAAAATCGACCGCGAAAATCTCGGTGGTCCCCGGGGACATCGTCTGGATCGCTTCTTCGACGTCGTCGAGCGCTTTTCCCGTGCCCAGGACCAACTGGTACGGCGTGCCCCTTCCGGTGGGCTCCTCGGCGTCCGCCGGCAGCGGGGAGATGCGCACCGACACCCGGTCTCCGGCCGCCGGGGCCCGTTCGACCGGCCGCCACTCGGCGTTCTCTTCCCGAATCCGCTCGAGGATGCTCGCCACCTCTTCGTCCGTGACAGGATCGACGACGCGCGTCACCTTGAAGCCGCCGGTCCGATCGAGCTCGATCGTGGGCATCACCTCGAGTTCCGCCTCGAACACGAAGGGTTCGCCCGGCTCGTAGCGGATGTTCGTGATGCGCCCCGGCCCCGCCGGCGACAGAGCGGCGTCGGCCAGCGCCTCGCGGTACGCCTCGTCGAGCAACGTCTGCTGGACGCGTCCGTCGAGTTCGTCGCCGAACCGCTGTTCGACGACGGCCGTCGGGATCTTGCCCTTGCGAAATCCCTTGAGCCTGAGCGTGCGGGACAGGCGGCCGATTTCGGCGGTCCGGACGCGCGCTACGCGGTCGCTCGGCACCGAGACCGTCAGCGTTCGAAGCCACCCCTCGCCCTCGGCGAGGGAAACCTCCAGGCCCGCGGCCCTCGTCTTCATTTCTTTATCTACGGTCGTCACTTGATCGTCATTTCGTAATGTCCAGAAGCCTGTCGAAGAACGCGGGGAGCGGCCGGCATGCGAAAGGGGGGACTCGAACCCCCACGGCCTCTCGGCCACCAGCTCCTAAGGCTGGCGCGTCTACCGGTTCCGCCACTTTCGCCGGGGGCGCAACGGCGACCCACCTGGAACTTAACAGGGCGCCGCCCCGGTCGGGAGCGTCGCCCTGCGGTCGTCGATTCGTGCGGCCGGCGCATCGAGCTCGCGCCTGCCGAGCCGGCCGCCCGGATCAATGCGTGGGAATCGGAACCGTAACCGGGATGAGCGGCGGCGGATTCCGGGTCTCGGCGCGCGGGTTGTAGAGGGTGAGCCCCACGACCGCGCCCGGGCGGGCCTGCTCGATCAGCCGCTCATAGTCCGCGACCGAATCGATGTCCTCGCGGTTGATGCGCGTGATGATCAGTCCCTGGAGCTCCCGGATGTCGCCCGTGAACAGGCGCCCGACGCGGCGCGCGAACGGGCCGGTCGTCTCGAGGTCGGAAACCACGACGCCCTCGACGTTCGACGGAAGGTTGAACGCTCGACGAATCTCGCCGTCGATCTCCTGGACACGCACGCCGAGCGGGTCGTCCTCGTCCACGGCGTCGTTTTCGACGGCGGGCGGTGCGGCGGCGACCTCCGTGTCCCCGGCCGACGCCAGCCGGACGCGGACTGTTTCCCGTTTTCCGTCGTCATGCACGACTTCCACGGACAGCATGTCGTCAGGTTCGTAGGCACGAACCGCCCGCTGCAGGTCCGACACGGTGTCGACCGGCCGGCCCGCGACCCCGACGATCACGTCGCCGACTTCGAGGCCGGCCTCCTCGGCCGGGGAGCCCGCGCTGAATGCCATGACGAGCGCTCCCCCGACGTGATCGAGCCCGTAATAGCGGGCGTCGGCGTCGTCGGCCGCCTGCACGTTCACCCCGAGGATTGCCCGGTGCACGGTCCCGAACTCGACCAGGTCGTCGATCACCTCTCGGACGAGGTCCATCGGCACCGCGAAGCCATATCCCTGGTAGCTCCCCGTCGTGGAGGCGATCGCGGCGTTCACCCCGATTACCTCTCCGCTGGCGTTGACCAGTGGACCCCCGGAGTTGCCGGGATTGATCGCCGCGTCCGTCTGGATGAAGTCTTCGATCGCCAGACTGGAGCCGTTCGGTGCGTTGCGGCCGAGGATGTTGATGTTGCGGCCCTTGGCGCTGATGATTCCGGCGGTCACAGTGGTGAACAGGGGAGACGGCCCGAGACTGAAGCCGGGACTGCCGATCGCCAGCACCCAGTCACCCACCTTCGACGCCTGGCTCGAGCCGATGGGCGCGTGGACGAGGTCGGGGGCTTCGATCTTCAACAGGGCCACGTCCGTCGTCGCGTCCCGGCCGACGAGCCGGACGTCATCGAACCGGCGGCCGTCGGCGAGCAGGACTTCGATCGAGTGCGCGCCGGCCACCACGTGATTGTTCGTCACGATGTAGCCGTCGACGGAGATGATGAAACCGGATCCGCTTCCCGGCTGCAGAATGTCCTCGTCCATGCCGGGGGGAAGCCGGAGCTGCCGGGCGGGCACCTCCCGCTCGACTTCGATCGTGACGACCGCCGGCGTGATCTGCTCGGCGATGTCCGAGAAGCCCGCGATGGCGACCCGGCCCTCCTCTCGCGTGGACGGCTCCCGGATATCGAGCACCAGCGGGTCGTTGGCGACCCGGGCCACGCCCCGGGGCGTGAAGTCCAGTGCCGCGGTAACCGCCAGTCCGACGGCGAAGGCCAACACCGCGGTGACGATCAGATTCAGTCTGGTCCGAAGTGTATCAGTCATCTCTCCCCATGCCTTGTCCCGTGTTCGGTCGAAGTGCGGCCGGATACCGCTGCCTCGCGGATTTCCATGTTCGAGCGTCATCTACTATATCGCCGAACGGGGCGCGCGGTTCCCCGGCGCCCCGCTCGATTGTGACAATCCGACCTCGTCGGACGTTGCCCGACCGGGAGCGATTCGACGCCTTACGTCGTCTCGGGCTCTTCGACGATCTCGTAATCGGCCTCGACCACATCGTCGTCCGCGTCGCCATCCGCGTCGTCGCCGACCGAACCGCCGCCGGCCTCCGCCGCCTCCTGGGCCGCCTGCTCGCCCATTCCCGCCGCGGCGTAGATCTGCTGCGCCGCCTGCTGGACGGTGCTCTGGATCGCCTCGGTCGCCGTCCGGATCTCATCGGGGCCACCCTCCTTGAGAGCCGTGCGGCCCTGCTCGAGTTTGGCTTCGATCGCCGAACGCCCCTCCTCGTCGATCTTGTCCTTCCAGTCTTCGAGGTTCTTCTCGGTCTGGTAGATCAGCGCATCGAGCTTGTTGCGGACCTCGACGGCCTCGCGGCGTTCCCGGTCTTCGTTCGCGTGCGCCTCGGCGTCCTTGACCATCTGTTCGATCTCGGACTCCTCGAGACCCGACGAGGCCTCGATGCGGATCTTCTGCTCCTTGCCGGTCGCCTTGTCTTTCGCGCTGACGTGCAGGATGCCGTTCGCGTCGATGTCGAACGTGACCTCGACCTGCGGCATGCCGCGCGGCGCCGGTGGAATCCCGGTGAGGTTGAACTTGCCGATCGTCTTGTTGTCCGACGCCATCTCGCGCTCACCCTGCAGCACGTGGATGTCCACCGAAGGCTGGTTGTCCTCGGCCGTCGAGAAAACCTCGCTCTTCTTGGTCGGGATCGTCGTGTTGCGCGGGATCAGCGTCGTCATCACGCCGCCCAGGGTCTCGATCCCGAGCGACAGCGGCGTGACGTCGAGCAGCAGGACGTCCTTGACGTCGCCCGCCAGCACGCCGCCCTGGATCGCCGCGCCGATGCCGACCACCTCGTCCGGGTTGACGCCCTTGTGGGGATCCTTGCCGAAGAACTCCTTCACGGTGTCCTGGATCTTCGGGATGCGCGTCGACCCGCCGACGAGAATCACCTCGTCGATGTCTCCCGGCTTGAGTCCCGCGTCCTCGAGGGCCTTCCGCATCGGTTCCTTCGTACGCTCGATCAGGTCGTCGACGAGCTTCTCGAACTTCGCCCGCGTGAGGCTGACGTTGAGGTGCTTGGGTCCCGAGGCGTCAGCCGTGATGAACGGCAGGTTGATATCCGTCTGGGTCGTAGAGGACAGCTCCATCTTGGCCTTCTCGGACGCTTCCTTCAGGCGCTGGAGAGCCATCGGATCCTTCGACAGGTCGATACCCTGGTCCTTCTTGAATCCGTCGACCAGCCAGTCGATGACCTTCTGGTCGAAGTCGTCACCGCCGAGGTGCGTGTCGCCGTTGGTCGCCTTTACCTCGAACACCCCGTCGCCGAGTTCCAGGATCGAGATGTCGTACGTGCCGCCGCCCAGATCGAAGACCGCGATCTTCTCGTCGGCCTTCTTGTCGAGCCCGTAGGCGAGCGCCGCCGCCGTCGGCTCATTGATGATGCGGAGCACTTCGAGGCCCGCGATCTTGCCCGCGTCCTTGGTGGCCTGGCGCTGCGCGTCGTTGAAGTACGCGGGTACCGTGATGACCGCGCGTGTGACCTCCGTACCGAGGTAGTCTTCGGCCGTCTGCTTCATCTTCTGCAGGATCATGGCCGACAGTTCGGGCGGGGTGAACGTGTCGCCGTCGGCGTTGCTCACCTCGACGACGACCCGGCCCTGCGAGTCGGACTTCACCGTGTACGGCACGAGCTTCTTCTCGTTCTCGACCTCGGCCGACTTCCGGCCCATGAAGCGCTTGATCGAGAAGATCGTATTCTGAGGATTGGTGACGGCCTGGCGCTTGGCGACCTGCCCGACCAGCCGTTCCCCGTCCTTCGTGTAAGCGACCACCGACGGCGTCGTCCGCGCGCCCTCGGCGTTCGGAATGACGACGGGGTCTCCGCCTTCCATGACGGCGACGACCGAGTTCGTCGTTCCGAGATCGATTCCAATCACCTTGCTCATTCGTTCATCCCTTCGAAGTCATCGTGTGCGGCTGCGGGCCGATCGTCGGGCCGCGGCCGGATCGCCTCGAAGGAAGTGCAAGCGATGTGCCGGATTTCCGGCCCGGAAAGGGGGAAAACCGCCGACAATCTGGCACGATCGGCACTCTTTCACGCCAGATCGGCAGAGCTGGGGTTTGCGGAGGCGGGACCGCGCGCGTAACCCTTCCGGATGCTTCCGCTCCGCGACGACAATCCCACCGAACGGTTCGCGTTCGTCACCCTTCTGTTCATCGTCACGAACGTCCTTCTCTGGGTACTCGTCCAGGCTCGTGTCCGGCGCGCTCGATACCGGCAGCGGCGGAGGGGTAGCGTTCTGGGCGCACGTCGGTGGGGTTCGTGGCGGGGGTCGTCTTGATCAAACTGTTCGCAAGGCCGATCCTCACGCAGGCGAAGCGCGATGGGCGGGTGCTCACGGCGCGATGGGCGGGTGCTCACGGACGACGAACTCGAAAGGCTGGGCCAATGGTGAACTCGTGGTGAGGCCCTCGCGGCCCCGGAGCCTGACGCTCGCGGCAGGTCTGGCCGTCCTCTTCCTGGTCGCCGGGCCGGCCGTCCCGGGGCTTCGCGCCCAGGACGTGGAGCGCCCCGCGGCGGGCGTCGTCGGAGAAGCCGAATCGGCCCGCGCGGCCCCGGGCGCCGACGAGCCCCTCTCCGGGACCGCGGCGCAGGAGGAACAGGAGGAAGCCGCCGCCGAGCGTCGGGCTCCGTCGCGCAACGTGCTGGTCGACGTGGACGCAGTCGACGAGTCTTTCCCGCTCCGCGTGGCCCGCGGCTTGCTCGCCGTCGTCGTTCTGCTGACGGTGCTCTGGGCCTTCTCGGCGCACCGGCGGGCCGTCGACTGGATGCTGGTGGCCAAGGGGCTCGGCCTGCAGCTCGTGTTCGCCCTGCTCGTCCTCAAGACCGATGTCGGCCGCGGGTTCTTCCAGGTCGTGAACGACGTGTTCGTCGCCCTGATCGGCTACACCAACGCCGGCGCGAGCTTCGTGTTCGGAGGGCTGGTCGAACGAACGCTCCCCGTCGACGGCGGGAGCGGGGGCACGGTGACGATCGCGGCCAACTTCGCGTTCAGCGTTCTGCCCACGATCATCTTCTTTTCCTCCCTGATGACGATCCTGTACTACCTCGGCATCATGCAGCACATCGTAAAAGCGGTCGCCTGGCTCATGCAGCGGACCCTCGGGACGAGTGGCGCCGAGACGACGTCGGCGGCGGGCAACATCTTCGTCGGGCAGACGGAGGCGCCGCTCCTCATCAAGCCGTTCGTGCAGAAGATGACGATGTCGGAACTCAACACCGTGATGACCGGCGGCTTCGCGACCGTCGCCGGCGGCGTGATGGCGGCCTACGTCGCGATGCTCTCCACGCACTTCCCCCAGATCGCCGGGCATTTGCTGGCGGCGAGCATCATGGCCGCGCCGGCCGGGATCGTCGTGAGCAAGATCCTGTTTCCCGAGACGGAGGAGCCCGAGACGCGCGACTCGCTCGACTTCGAGCTCGAGGAAGAGCACGTCAACGCGATCGACGCCGCGGCCGGCGGTGCGACCGACGGCCTGCGGCTCGCCCTGAACGTGGGCGCCGCGCTGATCGCGTTCCTGGCCCTGATCGCCCTGTTCAACGGGCTGCTCGGCTGGGGTCTCGGCCTGGTCGGCGTCGAGGGGATCACGCTCGAGCGCATTCTCGGCTGGGTGTTCGCGCCCGTCGCGTGGCTGATCGGCGTTCCGACGGCCGACATCTCCCAGATCGGCAGCCTGTTCGGCGTGAAGATGGTGGCCAACGAGTTCGTGGCGTTCCAGCTCCTCGCGGACGCCCTCGCCGGGGGAAGCGGGCTGTCGCCGAAATCGGTGATCATCGCGACCTACGCGCTGACCGGCTTTGCGAACTTCTCCTCGATCGCGATCCAGATCGGCGGGATCGGCGGGATCGCCCCCGAACGGCGGCACGATCTCTCGAAACTAGGCATGCGGGCCATGCTCGGAGGAACGGTCGCGACCTGGATGACGGCCTCGCTGGCCGGGGTACTGGCCTGACCGCCCCGGCCGCCGAACGCGCGGCGGAGGAGATCCGCCGGCTGACCGACGGCTTCGCGCCGCGGGTCGGGATCATCCTCGGTTCCGGGCTCGGAGGGCTCGCCGACCGTTTCGAGAGCGGCTGGACGATCCCGTTCGGGGACATTCCCGGCTTCCCGGCCGCCGGCGTCGCGGGACACGCCGGCGTCTTGTACGCCGGCGGGCTGAACGGCGTGGCGTGCGTGGCCCTGCGCGGCCGGGCGCACCTGTACGAGGGCCATCCGGCGCACCAGGCCACTCTACCCGTGCGCGCGATGGCCCGGCTCGGAATCGGCGCCCTGTTTCTCAGCAACGCGGCCGGCGCCGTGAATCCGTCCTTCGCGCCCGGCGACCTGATGCTGATCCTCGATCACCTGAACTTCATGCGCCGCGATCCCCTGGCCGGGGATGGCCTCGACGAGACGTTCGGTAGCCCCGACCTGACACTGCCGTACGATCCGGAGTTGTGCGACGCCGTTCGGGCGGCCGCGCTCGAAACCGGCGTGGCGCTGCGCGAGGGCGTCTACATGGCGAACCTCGGGCCGAGCTTCGAGACGCCGGCGGAGGTGCGAATGGCGGGCCGGCTCGGCGCCGACGCCGTCGGGATGTCGACGGTTCCCGAAGTGATCACGGCGCGGGCGATGGGCGTGCGATGCTTCGGGGTGAGCTGCATGACGAACTACGCGGCCGGCATCAGCCCCGTACCGCTGACCCACGAAGAAGTGATTGAGACGACCGACCGTGTCGCGGACGAGTTCCAATCGCTCGTGCTGGCCGCGGTCGCTCGCGCAGATCGAGTGCTCAGCGGCGAGCCCAATGGTTGAGCGGGCGGCTCCCGCCGCCGAGCGACAGCGCGCCCTCGATGGCGCGCCGCGTATAGGCGAGCGCCGCGTCGACGGCGTCTTCGAGGCTCGCCGAGCGGGCGAGACCGGCTGCGATCGCGGCCGACAGGGTGCATCCGGTGCCGTGCGCGTTGCCCACGGGCAGCTTCGGCGCGCGCCACGAACGCGAGCCCTCCGGGCCGATCAGCACATCTTCGACCATATCGGCGTCGAGGTGCCCGCCCTTCACGAGTACGGCGTCGCAGCCCAGGGCGAGGATGTCCTCGCCCGCGCGCCGCATGTCGTCGGGCGTGCGGACGGGCCGTCCGGCGAGGATCGCCGCTTCCTCCAGGTTCGGGGTCACGAGGCGCGCGAGCGGCACGAGGCGATCCCGCAGCGCCCCCACCGCGCCGGGCTCCAGCAGGCGCGCGCCACTTGCGGCGACCATGACGGGATCGAGCACGTACGGGCCGAGATCGTGGGCGATCAGCCCTTCGGCGACCGCGCCGATGATCTTCGCACCGGAAAGCATGCCCGACTTGCACGCGGCCGGCGGCAGGTCCGCGGCGATCGCGTCGATCTGGGCGCGCACCATGGCCGCGTCGATCGGCTCGACTGCGGTGACCTCGCGCGTGTTCTGCGCCGTCACCGCCGTGATGACCGACATGCCGAAGACCCCGAAGGCGTGGAACGTCTTCAAATCCGCCTGGATGCCGGCGCCGCCGCCGGAATCGCTCCCGGCGATGGTGAGCACCGCGGGTCGCGTTTCGTCTCCGGGCTTCAAACGGGTCTCGGGTGTCGCATAGGTCGTTTGGTTCGCATGGTTCGCATGGTTCGCAGGGGTCATGCCGAGTATCTCGCGAGCTAAGCGACTCCGGTCGCTGCAACGCGCCCGGGGCCGACGCGAGCACGGCCGGCTGATCGCCGAAGGCCCCAACGTGGTGCGCGACGTGCTGGCCTCCGGTTGTGCGATCGACGAAGGCCTATATACCCCGGCGGCGGCGCTCGATCCAGCGGTTGCCGCCGTGCTGGATGATCTGCGCGCGGCGGGCGTCCCGCTGGAGGAAGTGAGTGACGCGGAGTTTCGCGGGTTCGCCGGCACCAGGTCGCCGCGCGGCATCCTCGTCGTCGCGGCGATCCCCCGTCGCGCGCTCACCGATGTGAGTGGCCGACGACTCGCGGTGCTGGACGCGGTGCAGGAGCCCGGCAACGTTGGGACGCTGATCCGGGCGGCGGACGCGCTCGGAGCCAGCGCCGTCGTCACGCTGCCCGGCACGGCAGACCCGTGGAGTCCCAAGTGCGTCCGGGCCGCCGCCGGCGCCGGCTTCCGGCTTCCCGTGGTCGAGTCGTCGGTGTCGGAGCTCGCAGAGTGGTGCCGCTCACACGGCGTTCGCCTCCTCGCGGCGGCGGCCTCCGGAGAGCCCGTGCCCCGCGCGGCCGGTGCACGGGATGCCGCCCTGGTGTTCGGGAACGAGGGGGCCGGAGTGTCGGACGCCGTGCTCGCGCAGTGCGACGGGTCGGTGGCGATTCCACAACGCGGCCCGGCCGACTCGCTGAACGTGGCAATGGCCGGCGCGATTCTCATGGACAGATTTTTCGGAGGCTGATGGTGCCGGGCTCACTGAACACGCTGTTCCTCATCTACGCCGGCGTCCTCGGCGCCGCGATCGGCTCGTTCATCAACGTGCTCGTCGCGCGGCTTCCCGAGGGCGAGAGCCCGGTCCGGCCGAGATCGCGTTGCGCCACGTGCGGTGGGACGATCGCCTGGTACGACAACTTCCCGATCCTGAGCTGGCTGCTCCTCAAGGGCCGCTGTCGCCAGTGCCGCTCCAGCATCTCGATCGAATATCCGCTCGTCGAGGTCGCGACCGCGGCGCTGTGGATCGGACTCGCGTGGCTGTACGGGCCGTCGTGGATGGGCCTCCAGGGCGCCATCCTTCTCAGCCTCTGCCTGGCGATCGCCCTCATCGATTCGCGTCACTACCTGATTCCCGATCCGCTGAGCCTCGGCGGGCTGTTCGCGGGGCTCGCGCTCGCGCCGCTCCCCGGTCCGCCGACCGTCTTGAACTCGGTGCTCGGCGCCGCGGCCGGATTCGGCGTCCTGTTCGCCGTGGGAATGGCGGGAGAGTGGGCGTTCAAGAAGCCGGCGATGGGCGGCGGCGACATGAAGATGATGGCCATGGTCGGGGCGTTTCTCGGCCCGGCCGGGGCGATGCTGACCATCTTCCTCGGAGCGCTCATCGGCACGATCGTGTTCGCGCCCGTCGCGCTCAGGACCGACAAGGAGGTCCCGTTCGGCGTCTTCCTCGCGCTGGGGGCGGCGGCGGCATTCCTCCTCGGGGACGCCATCGTGGAGTGGTACAAGGGGCTTTTCCTGTCGTGACGCCGGGTTCCCCGGAACCCGGTTCGCCGGTCGGCGCACGCGGTTCCACGACATCGAGGAAGACTCGTGGGTGCGTACCGACGAACTGTCCAGGGACGGCGAGACGTGGCGAAAGGCGCTGCGGCTCGAGGCGATGCGGCTGCCGTGCCCGGTCCCCGGAGCGGGCTAGCACCCGATCAGCCCGCGTCAGCCCGCGGGACGTCCGGCGGGATCGGTGTCGGGAGGCTGAAGCCGCCGCATTCTTACGCGGCGCACCTGTGTTTCCTCCGCGTCGATCACATCAATCCTCACACCCTCGATCTCGATCGTCTCCTTCGCCCTCGGGACGCGTCCGAGCGTCTCGAGCAGGAGGCCGTTCACCGACCGATGCTCCTGTACCGGGAGGTTGGTTCCGAACAGCTCGTTGATGTCCTTGAGGTCGGTTCCCGCGTCCACCACGATCTCGTTCCGGCCGATGCGACGGATCGGGTGGTCGGGATGGTCCGTCTCGTCGTCGATCTCACCGACCAGCTCTTCCAGTACGTCCTCGAGCGTGACGATTCCGTCGGTGCCGCCGTGCTCGTCGACCACGACCCCGAGGTGCACGCGCCGCGTGCGGAACTCGGCCAGGAGTTGAACGAGAGAGACGGAGGCGGGCACGAAGAACGGCGTCCGCGCTAGATCGGCGATCCGGACATCGCCTTCTCCGCGGGCCATGGCCTTGTAGGCGTCACGGACGTACAGGACGCCGGTGATATCGTCCAGCGAGCTGCCGTGCACGGGAACCCGGCTGTAGGGTACCGTCGGGATCTCCTCCGCGATGTCGTCCAGTTGCTGATCGTCCGACCAGGCGAAGATCTCGACACGCGGCGTCATCACCTGCCACGCCCGCGTGGAGTCCATCAGAAAGGCGCGCTGAATGAGCTGCAGTTCGTGTTCGTCGATCGCGCCGCGCTGGTGGCCGAGTTCGGACAGGTTCCGGATCTCGGTCTCCGTCACGCTCGGGACCGAGGTGTTCGGCGGGACGATGAGGTGAGTGAGCCACACGAACGGCAGCGAGACCGGCGTCAGGACGAACATCAGTACGCGGAAAAAGGGAGCGATCGTGAGCGCGATCCGCTCGGCGTTGCGGGTCGCGAAGCTCTTGGGGACGATCTCGCCGAAGAACAGGATGAGCAGGGTCATCACGCCGGTCGCGATGCCGACGCCCGCGGAACCGACCGCCTGGGTCGCGACGTAGGTGGCGATCGACGCGGCGCTGATGTTGACGATGTTGTTGCCGATGAGGAGCGTGACGAGCAGCCGCTCGGGCACCGTCTTGATACGGTTCAGGGCCGCGGCGGCGCGGGGCCCGTCCTCCAGCAGTCCCCGCGCCCGCGCCCGCGAAATAGTGAACAACGCGATCTCGCTGCCGGAAAAGAAACCGGAGGCGAGAATCAGCACGCCGAGCAGAATCAGGGTGGCGGTCATGGACGCGCCGGGATCTCCTGTCGAAGCAGATAGGGCCTGGAGAACGGGCTTCTAAACGAGGATCGTGCGGACCAGCTCCTCGATGAGGTCCTCCGCCGTGCGGCCGGCCGCTTCGGCTTCGAATCCGGGAACGAGGCGATGGCGAAGAACGTCCGGCGCCACCGCTCGTACGTCCTCGATGTCGGGGATCGGCCGCCCATCGAGCGCCGCCCGGGCCTTCGACCCCAGCACGAGGTACTGCGAGGCCCGGGGGCCGGCTCCCCAGGCGACCATTCGGCGGACGAACTCCGGCGCGTCGTCGTCGCCGGGTCGCGTGGCTCGCGCGAGGCGGACGGCGGCCTCGACGAGCGAGGGGGGGGCCGGCACGCGCCGGACGAGTCCCTGGAAATCGGATAGATCCTCGGCGGAAAGAACCGGCCTGATCTCCTCGACCTGGGCCGACGTCGTCAAAGCGGCAATGTCTGCCTCTTCGCGGAAGCTGGGATAGTCGATGCGGAGTTCCATCATGAATCGATCGAGCTGCGCCTCGGGGAGCGGGTACGTCCCCTCGTGCTCGATCGGATTCTGCGTCGCCAGCACGAAGAAAGGCGGCGAGAGACGGAAGGTCTGGTTGCCGACGGTCACCTCCCCCTCCTGCATCGCCTGGAGGAGCGCCGCCTGCGTCTTGGGGGGCGTACGATTGATCTCGTCGGCGAGAATCACGTTCGCGAAGATGGGCCCGTGAACGAACCGGAACGTCCGGCGCGACGTCTCGTGATCCTCCTCGAGCACCTCGGTGCCGGTGATGTCCGACGGCATCAGGTCGGGCGTGAACTGGATCCGGTTGAAGTCGAGCTGCAGCGTCTCCGCCAGCGTCGCGATCAGCGTGGTCTTGGCGAGGCCGGGCACGCCTACCAGCAGCGCGTGCCCGCCTGCAAGCAGGGTGATCATCAGCTTCTCGATGATCGTCTTCTGCCCGATGATCCGGCGTCCGACCTCGCGCTCCAGCGACGCCCTTACGTCGGTCATCCGCCCGAGGAGTTCTACGTCCCGCGAGTCGTCGTCCAGTCGTCTTGCCATGTTTGCTTCCAAGTTTCCCCCTTCGGCCCCACATCCACACGAATAACATCCCGACCCCGCCGGAACCGTCCAACGGCGTACACCGCCGTCGGTTCGAGTTCCGTGAGGGAGCCGGCCGCCGCGCCGGTCACGCGCGCGTCGCCGCCCGTGAGAAGGCTGGCGCGGGCGGCCCCGAACGTCAAGGATGAGACGCGGATATCACCTGTCGCGGCGGCGGTTTCGAGGCTTGCGCTTTTTTTCACAAGCGTCTATCATCGCCGCGGCTCGAGCCCCCGGAGGGACCTTGGCGGAGCCTGAACGCGAGTCGAACGGCAGCGCCTCCCAGATCGCCCGCTACGGCGGCTACGGCATCACGCTAGGACTGGCCATCGCGTTGTTCGCGTGGCTCGGGACGCTGCTCGACGCCAGGCTGGGCACGAAGCCGCTGTTCGTTTTGGTCGGCACCTTCGTTGGTTTCGGCGGCGGATTCTATCGCATGATCCGTGACCTGACGGCGAAGCCCGACGGGTCGAACGGGGACGAGGCCTAGGCGTTTGCGCCTCGTCGGTTACCTTGCCGCCGCTGCGGCGGTCTGCGCGGCGGGCGTCCTCCTGGCGACGGTCGGGGGAGTCGACGGTCGCGCGGCCTCGAAGGCGGCGTCTGCCGCGTGGGGCGCGCAGACGATCGCGTCGTTCCCGTTGATCCGCAGCCTGAATGCCGGCCGGAACGCATCCGGCTGGTGGATCGCCGGAATGGTGGGAAGGGCCGCCGCCCTCCTCGCAACCATGTTTCTGGCGGCAGCCGGAGTGGTTTCGAGGGATGCGGGCATCGTGTTCGGACTCAGTCTTACAGCTCTGATAATTATGGAAGCCGTCTGGCTCGCCGCAGTCCCGGGGCCCGGCGCACCGCGAGACAAGACACGGGAATGATCGAACCCCTCATAGCCGCTCTCCTGTTCCTCACACCGGTCTCCGGCAGTGACGCAGCACTCCTGTCCGTGGATCCGGTCGCGAGCCCGATCCCTGTGTCCGCATACGCCGCGTACGCCGTGCCCCAGGAGCATGCCGCGGAGCCGGAGCAGGATCACGCCCCGGCGGCGGAAGCGCACGAAGCCGACGCCGGCCACGGCGCCGAAGCCGGGCACGAGGAGTGGGGCACCGAGGTGATGATGCACCACATCGTCGACGCCCACGAGATTGAGCTGCCGTTCCTCGGCGTCCAGCCCCTCCCGCGATGGAAGCCCTTCCACATCGGGCCGCTCGAGATCGACATGTCGCCCACGAAACACACCGTGTTTCTGTGGATCGCGACCATCCTGACAATCGTCACCATGTGGATGGCCGCCCGAAAATTCTCGAAGGAGCAGGGGGTCCACGAGGCCCCGCGCGGCTTCCAGAACTTCTTCGAGACCTTCTACGAGTACCTGCGCGACGAGGTCGCCCTGGCGAACATCGGCCACGGCGGCGAGCGATTCGTGCCCTACGTGGTGACGCTGTTCTTCTTCATCCTGTACGCGAACCTGCTCGGCCTGGTGCCGTTCGGCGCGACCGCGACTTCCAACATCATGGTTACCGCCGCGCTCGCGATCATCTCGCTCGTGATCGTCGAGGTCGCGGGCTTCGTCGCACTCGGACCGAAGGGCTACCTCGGCACGATCTTCTTCGTGCCCAAGGGGCTCAACCCGATCATGGCCGGCGTCATGCTGATCATCATGACGCCCGTTGAGATTATCGGGAAGCTGTCCAAGCCGTTCGCGCTGGCCGTCCGGCTCTTCGCGAACATGACGGCCGGGCACTTCGTGATCCTGGCCCTGCTGGGCCTGATCCTGACCTACGGCGGCTTTACGACCATCGGCACGGTCAGCATCATAGGTGCGCTCGCACTCGGGCTGTTCGTGATGTTCCTCGAGATCTTCGTGGCGTTCCTGCAGGCGTACATCTTTACGATTCTTACCGCGGTGTTCATCGGACTGATCCGGCACGCTCACTAGGCCGGACGAACGGCCCCTCGGGGCCGCACATGCAATCCAGGAGGAAGCCGGAATGTTCAACATGTTGGCGATGGTTCAGGATACGGTCGGCGGCAGCGGCGACATCGGCGCCGGACTCGCCATCATCGGCGCGGGCGTCGTAGTCATCGGCGCCGGTCTCGGAATCGGACGCATCGGTGGTCAGATGGCCGACGCGATGGCCCGTCAGCCGGAGGCGGCCGCTCAGATTCAGACGGGCGCGATCATCCTCGCGGCTCTCATCGAGGGCGCGGCGCTGTTCGGCCTGGTGATCGCCGGCTTCATCAAGTAACGACGGGATCAAGACTGTGAAGACTACGACCCGACTCGCCGGGGGCGTCGCCCTGCTTCTCGTGCTGCCTGGAGTTCTCCTGGCCGCGCAGGAAGGCGGGTCCTCGGTATTCACGGTGAACTTCGGTCTGATGTTGTGGACCTGGATCCTGTTCCTGCTCACGCTCGGCGTGCTGTCGTGGAAGGCGTTTCCCGCGATTTCGAAGGGTCTCGAATCGAGAACGGCGCGGATCGACGACGAGATTTCGTCGGCGAAGCGAGACCGCGAGGAGGCGCGCCGGTTGCTCGACGAGCATCAGCGGCAGCTCGACGAAGCGAGGCTCGAGGCGCGTGACATCCTGCAGGAAGGCCGCGAGGCCGGCGAGCGACTGCGGGAGGAGATCCTCGCGGAGGCCCGCAAGGAGCACGAGGTCCTGCTCGAGAAGGCGCGCAAGGAGATGGAACGCGAGCGCGAAGAGCTAGTAGCGTCGGTGCGACGCGATGCGGTCGACCTGTCGATCGCGGCGGCCGAGCGCCTCGTGAGCGAGCGGCTCGACGACGAAGGCAATCGCAAGCTGGTTCGCGACTACCTGTCGGAGATCGGATGAGCCGAGCCGCCGTCGCCCGCGCGTACGCCGAAGCGTTCCTCGACCTCGAGGGGCGCGACGCGGACGACAACGCGTGGCTTCAGATGCTGACGGACGTGGCGGACCTGTACCGGAGTTCGCCTCCGTTCAAGGCCTTCCTCCACACGCCGGCCGTGTCGGAAGAGGACAAGACGCGCGTGCTGCGCGCCGTGTTCGGCGAGCGGTATCCGGAGCTGTTCGTCCGGTTCCTGCTGATCGTGGTCCAGAAGCGCCGCCAGGGCCTGCTGCCCGAAATCGATACGGCGGCCCGTGACCTGTTGTACGAGCGGACAGGGAGGGTGCACGCCGCGGTGACGATGGCCCGCGAGCCCGACCAGGGCTTCCGCGATGAAATCAAGCAGCACCTGTCTCGCGTCCTCGACCGCGAGGTCGACGCGGACTTCCGCACGGACCCGCGGCTGATCGGCGGCCTGGTCGTGCGCGTGGGAGACAAGGTGCTCGACGGCTCGGTACGGCGCCGCATGCAGACGCTGCGCCGCAGCCTGCTCGAAACTCACACTCAGTCGGCGGGATAGACACGATGGCAGACGCAACGCTTCGCGCCAGCGAGATGAAGCAGGCGCTCCTCGATCAGATCGAGCACTTCGAAGAGGATCTGAAGCTCGAGGAGGTCGGCCAGGTTCTCGAGGTGAAGGACGGGGTGACCCGCATCTGGGGCCTGTCCTCGGCCGTCGCCAACGAGATGCTCGAGGTCGAGTCATCCGAGACGGGCGAGCTCGTGACCGCGCTCGCGCTGAACCTCGAAGAAGACAACATCGGCGCCGTGGTGCTGGGCGACTACCTGCAGCTCAAGGAGGGCGACACGGTCCGCCGCACGGGCCGCGTTCTCGAGGTTCCGGCGGGTCCGGAGTTCCTCGGCCGCGTCGTCAGCCCGCTCGGCCTTCCGCTCGACGGCAAGGGTGACATCAAGTCTGCCGCGACGATGCTGCTCGATCGCAAGGCGCCCGGGATCGTGTACCGTCAGCCGGTGAAGGAGCCGCTCCAGACGGGCATCAAGGCGATCGACGCGATGATCCCGATCGGCCGCGGCCAGCGCGAGCTAATCATCGGCGACCGCCAGACCGGCAAGTCGGTCGTCGCGCTCGACACGATCATCAACCAGCGCGGCGGCGACCTGACCTGCATCTACGTCGCGATCGGCCAGAAGGACTCCAGTGTCGCCGAGACGGTCGGCGTGCTCGAAGAGAACGGGGCGATGGAGCACACCATCGTCGTGGCGGCCGGGGCCTCCGAGTCAGCGCCGATGCGCTACCTCGCGCCGTTCGCCGGCTGCTCGATCGGCGAAGAGTTCATGGAGGCCGGCCGCGACGCCCTGATCGTCTACGACGACCTCTCCAAGCATGCCAACTCATACCGTGAGATGTCGCTGCTGCTGCGCCGACCGGCCGGCCGTGAGGCCTATCCCGGCGACGTCTTCTATCTCCACTCACGGCTGCTCGAGCGGGCGGCGCGTCTGAACGACGAGAACGGCGGCGGCTCGCTGACGGCACTGCCGGTCATCGAGACCCAGGCCAACGACGTCTCCGCGTACATCCCGACCAACGTCATCTCGATCACCGACGGTCAGATCTACCTGGAGTCCGACCTGTTCTACGCGGGCGTCCGCCCGGCCTTGAACGTCGGCATCTCGGTCTCGCGCGTCGGCGGCTCGGCCCAGACGAAGGCGATGCGCTCGGTCGCGGGCAAGCTGAAGCTGGACATGGCCCAGTTCCGCTCGCTGGCCGCCTTTGCCCAGTTTGCCTCGGACCTCGACCGCGCCACGCGGGCCCAGCTCGAGCGGGGCCTGCGGATTCAGGAAGTGCTGAAGCAGCCGCAGTACAGTCCGGTCCCGCTCGAGAAGCAGGTAATGATCCTCTGGGCGGTCACCAACGGCTATCTGGATGACGTACCGGTCGACAAGGTCCGGCGCTGGGAGACCGAGTATTACCGCACCCTCGAGATGCAGGTGCCGGAGCTGGGCGAGACGATCGCCCGCGAGAAGGCGGTGTCCGACGAGTCGACCGAGTCGCTGCGCAAGGCGACCGAGATGTTCAAGCAGCAGGTCAGCGTCTGAGAGGGCCAGGGCGAGGGCGAGGGATTAGGAGCATCATTCCATCTCTCGCCCTCACCCTCGCCCTCGCCCTCGCCCTCGGAGGAACGTCGTGCCGAGCCTACAGGACATCCG
>JBPCJZ010000171.1:0-4613 GCA_051004775.1 Gemmatimonadota bacterium | reverse complement strand
TCCTCGAAGCGTGGAGTCCGCTGCGGCCCGTCCACGAGGTGTGGGTCGGGCTGCTCGGCGGCGTCCCGGCGCCGGCGGAAAGTTTTCTCCTTCCCGCACTCGCGACGGTGATATTCTCAGCGCTGCTCGTTGTGCTTCCGGTGGCTCGCAGGATCTCCACCGCCGCCGACTGAACGCGAGGGCCGCGGAACGCGCGTGGCCCGTCGGACGTTCAGCGCATGATCAGGATGTTGCGTTGATCCAGACCTCGGGAGGACCAGACCGTGGCACCTCAGCCGGCCATAGAACGTTCCGCGGGTACCCTCGAACCCGCCGGTAGCCGCGGCATCGGCCTGGTGATGCCGGCGCTCGACGAGGAACGCGCGATCTACCTCGAGTCGCTGAGATCGTTGGCGCTTGCCGATCGCACCCTGGTGTTCGACGGGCTCGTCCTCGAGCTGAAGGCGCGACGCCCGTGAGGGGATGGAACTGGAGCAAGCTCGCGGCCGGGCTCGGCGCCGTCGTCCTCGTCCTCCTCCTCGGTCGCTGGCTCGGCAGCTACCTCACCGGCTTTGCCGCGTGGGTGGACGGACTCGGCGCGGTGGGGCCTTTCGTCTTCATGCTCGGCTACGCGATAGCCGCCGCGGCCTTCGTTCCCGGGTCCATCCTGACGCTGGCGGCGGGCGCCGTGTTCGGGCTGGCCGCCGGGACTCTCTACGCATTCGTGGGCGCGACCATGGGGGCGTCGATCGCCTTCCTGGCCGCCCGCCACGTCCTGCGGGAGCCCGTCGAGCGAAGGTTTCGCCGCGATGAGCGGTTCCGGGCGATCGACGAGGCTGTCGCCCGGCAGGGCAGGGGCATCGTCTTCCTCTTGCGCCTGTCTCCCGTCTTTCCGTTCAACGCGCTGAACTATGCTCTCGGTCTCACGGGAGTCAGATTTCGCGATTACCTGCTCGCGTCCCTCGGTATGCTTCCCGGGACGCTCCTCTACGTCTACTTCGGCAAGGCCATCGGCGACGTGGCGCTGCTCGACGGCGGACTGGGAGGGATCGAGCGGGGTCCGGGGTACTACGCCGTGCTCGCTCTCGGCCTCGCGGCGACCCTTCTCGTGACCATCGTGATCACCCGTACCGCCCGACGGGCGCTCCACTCAAGGACCGATGCGGGCCTAACCCGTCCACTGTCGACCAACTGAGATCGAGGGACCCTGGAATGCTTCCGAAAGTCACGATCATTCTGCTCGCGCTCGGCCTCGCGCCGGGGGCCGCCGCCCCCTCCGGGACCCTGCTCCGGTCGCCCGCGCCCCCCGCGAGGTCCACTTGCGAACTCCCGGACGCTCGCGCGGAGGCGGCCGACCTGCATGCCCCGTTCGAGGCGTTGCTGGGCATCGCCGTTCGGGACGGCGTCGTCGACTACTCCTGCTTCAAGGAGCGCGAGGCTCAGCTCGACGCCTACCTGGCAACCCTGGCAGCTACCGAACCGGCAAGTCTGTCGCGGGATGAGCGCCTCGCGTTGTGGATCAACGCATACAACGCCTACACGATCAAGCTCATCCTCACGCGCTATCCGGACATCGAGAGCATCAAGGATATCCCGCGCCGCTGGAAGCGGGACGACTGGCTCGTCGGTGGTGAGCGGTACTCGCTCGACGCGATGGAGCACGAGATCCTGCGGAAGGAGTTCGACGAGCCGCGGATCCACTTCGCAATCGTCTGCGCGTCGATCTCCTGTCCCGACCTCCAGCCCGAGGCATACCAGGGGGCGAAGATCGAAGAGCAGTTGACCCGGGCGGCCCGCGGATTCCTGACGAACCCGGAGAAAGGGATGCGTATCGAGCGGAAAGATCCCTTCCTCGGCGGTGAGTACTACGAGGTCCGGCTCTCTTCCATCTTCAAGTGGTTCGGCGAGGACTTCGAGAAACAGGCAGGATCGCGCATCGATTTCGTGCGCCCCTACGTCGAACCGGATACTCGTGCCCTGCTCGATGCGAATCGCGACGACCTGAAGGTGCGGTTCCTCGACTACGACTGGGATCTCAATGGGACGTGAGGGAGCGACTTCCGTAGCGGCCATAGCGATTGTCTGGCTCCTCTCCCTCGGCGCCCCGCCGGGAGTCGCCCAATCGGTGGCCGAGCCGCCGGTCGCCCCGACGCCGGCCGCGCCGTCGGCCGCGCCACCATGGGAGGACTTCCGGGGGGACTGGACCGAGCGGTGGAAGGAGATGCGCCTGGCGCGCACGGCTACCGATTATGAAGTAACCTCGGATTCGAGCGGATCCATCCTGCACGGCACCAGTGTCGAAGGGGCCTCCGTCCTGCTGCGCCAGGTCGAGCCCGACCTCGCGGCGGCGTCGACCCTCGAGTGGCGATGGCGGGTGGCGGGCAGCCTGTCCGAGAACCGCCGGGAACGCACGAAAGAGGGCGACGACTATGCCGCCCGGGTGTTCGTGATCTTCGGCTCCGGGGAACTGAACGCCGACACGCGGGCCCTCAGCTACGTGTGGGCGGCCAACGAGCCGGTCGGAAGCGAGTACGGCAGTCCGTTTGCCGAGAACGTCGCGACGATCGTCGTCGAGAGCGGCGACGAACACGCGGGCGTGTGGAGAATGGCGCGCGTCGACATCCTGGCGGACTACCGCCGGGTATTCGGACGCGAGGCGGATCGCGCGGCGGCGATCGCTCTCATGGTCGATACCGACAACACAGAGAGCCGGGCCCGCGCTTCATTCGACTTCATCGAACTCGGCGGTGCCGTCCACGGAGCGCCCGGCGATATCGGCGCCGCCCCATGAGACGAGGTCATCGAGGGTGTCGATGTCGCGCAGCGGTTCGAGCAACGCGACCGTGAGATCGAGCGTGGCGCACCGCTCGAGCGTCTGCTCCAGGACGTCCGAGCCGCCCCAGCCGATGTCGCGAAACGCTCCCGGAGTGGACCGCTTCAGGCCAATGAGGTAGTAGCCACCGTCGAGCGCGGGGCCGATTACCACGTCCGTCCGTCGAAGCGCGCGGAACGCCGCGCCCACCACGTCAGCATCCACGTCGGGCGCGTCGGCCCCGATCGCGACGAGCCGCCGGCCGGCTCCCGTGTCCGCGAAGTGTGCGTCGAACGCCAGGGACATGCGTGCCCCGAGGTCTCCGCAGGGCTGGGGTCGATACGCCTGATCTCCGAGCCAGGCGCGCATTTCGGCTTCGGCCTCGGGTGGGTCGAACCAGACCGTGAGGGGGTGCTCCGCGGCGACCCGCTCGACCACGAGTCTTCCCATCGCCTGGTATAGCGCGAGCGCTCGTTCGTCGCCGATTCCCTCGGCCAGCCGCGTCTTCACGCGGCCCCGGCGTGGGGCCTTCGCGAAGAAGAGAACCTCCCTCACGGGGTCTCGTTCGCCGGTTCGGGGCGATGCCAGCGGGCCAGGCGGTCGGCCGGGATGCCCAGTTCGAAGGCGAGCGCGAGCCCGACGTTCCGCAAGAACGTCCACGCCGTCCCCTGGCGCTCCCACCGCCGGGCGGAGGAAATCGCGGGTTGAGAGAACCGGCGCAGCCGGGTGCGTCGGAGGATGGAGCGCACGATGGCCACGTCTTCCATCACGGGGAGATGGGGAAAACCGCCCACTTCGTCGAACAGGTCCCGGCGGACGAGCAGGCCCTGGTCGCCATAGGGAAGTCCGGCGGCCCGGTCGCGCACCCAGGCCCCGGTTTCGACGACCCGTGCCCACAGCCGGGGCGAGTCGATGACGAGGCGCCACACCGCGGCACGCGGCCCACGCCGGGAACGCACCATTTCCTCGAGCGCGTGAATCGACGATTCCGGAAGGCGTGTGTCGGCGTGGAAGAAACATAGCCACTCTCCCGATGCCTGTTCGGCCCCGGCGTTCATCTGGACCGCCCGCCCCCGCGCGGAGGTCAGGACTCTCGCGTCGAGCCGTCGAGCGAGGCAAACGGTGCCGTCTTCGGAGCCGCCGTCCACGACCAGCACCTCGTGGGGCACCGTGAGCCGGCGGAGGTCGGCGAGTATCCCCGCGAGCGTCTGCTCCTCGTTGAGCGTCGGGACGACGATGCTGACGAGGGGACTCAGTTCAGCCATCGAACCACGCGCTTGAGCAGCGCCCCGCTGCGCCCGGCAGCCATGCCCCGATAGTAGAGGTCCGCGGTGCGCTTCACTCCTTCCGACATGGTCGGATACGGGTAGATGATGCTCGAGAGAGCCTTCAGCCGTACGCCCCTTCGCATGGCGAGGAGGATGGGGGCGAGGAGATCCCCGGCGTGGCTGCCGACGATGGTCGCGCCGACGATGCGGCCGCCGCGGCGGGTGACGATGCGGGTGAATCCCCGTGTGCGGCCGTCGACGATCGCCCGGTCCAGGTCGGCGAACTCGTACTGGTAGCAATCTACGGATCCGTACCGGTCCCGCGCCTCCGACTCCGTCAGGCCGACGCGAGCGACCTCCGGGTCGGTGTACGTGACGGACGGCACGAGCGAATAGTCCGCCGCGGACGAGAAGGGGAACAGCGCGTTACGGAGCACGAGCTTCGCCTGGTACTCCGCGACGTGCGTGAACTGGGGACCGGCAGGGACGTCGCCGGCCGCCCAAACTCCCCCCCCAGCCCAATCCCACTTCCTGTCGAACACAAAAGCCCCCAA
>JBPCJZ010000170.1:0-18824 GCA_051004775.1 Gemmatimonadota bacterium | reverse complement strand
TTGCGCCACACAAGATCGAGGAGCGCGTGTACCGGCTCCGCTGCGTCGAGGCGTGGTCGATGGTCATCCCGTGGCGCGGCTTTCCGATGGCCGAGCTGATCAAGCGCGTCGAGCCGACGTCGAAGGCCAAGTACGTCGAGATGTACACGCTCGTGCGGCCCGACGAGATGCCGGGCCAGCGCCGGCGTATCCTCGACTGGCCGTACATTGAAGGCCTCCGCCTCGACGAGGCGATGCATCCGCTGACCTTGATGGCAACCGGCCTCTACGGACGCGACCTGCCGAACCAGAACGGCGCGCCACTCCGGCTCGTGGTGCCGTGGAAGTACGGCTTCAAGAGCATCAAGTCGATCGTCCGCATGCGGTTCGTCGAGAAGCAGCCGGTGAACACCTGGAAGCAGACCGCCTCCAACGAGTACGGCTTCTACGCGAACGTGAATCCCGACGTGGACCACCCGCGCTGGAGCCAGGCCCGCGAGCGCCGGCTCGGCCAGTTCCGCAAGCGCGAGACGCAGCTGTTCAACGGCTACGGCGACCAGGTCGCGAGCCTGTACGCGGGCATGGACCTGAGGAAGAACTTCTGAGCGGGAAGGACACCCGACAGACGGTCCTGAAGGTCGCGCTGTGGATCCTCGCGCCGCTGCCGGCCGCCTGGCTGCTCGCCGACTTCCTGCTCGACCGGCTCGGCGCGAACCCGATCGAAGAAGTAATGCACCGGCTTGGCTGGTGGGGGCTCGTCTTCCTGGTCGCGTCGCTCGCGATCACGCCCGCCCGCCGCGTGTTCGGCTGGAATCGCCTGATCCGCTACCGCCGCTTCGTCGGCCTCTGGGCCTTCGCGTACCTGACGATGCACTTCCTGTCCTACCTCGTGCTCGACCAGTTCTTCGCGTGGAAGTACATCTTCGAAGACATCGCCGAGCGGCCGTTCATCCTGTCGGGCTTCGTCGGGTGGCTGCTCCTCATTCCGCTTGCGATCACCTCGACGAAGGGCTGGATCCGGCGGCTCGGGAAGAAGTGGACGAAGCTCCACAAGCTGGTCTACTTCGCCGGCATGGCGGGCGTCCTCCACTACTACTGGAAGGTGAAGGCCGACACGCAGGAGCCCCTGGTGTTCGCGCTGATCCTGACGATCCTGCTGATCATCCGCGTACCGATGGTGCGCGAGCGGATCGAGAACTGGCGGAAGGGCAGGCGGGAGCGGAAGCGGGAGGGGAGGTCGGGAGAGAAGGCGGAAGTGGAGGCGCGGTAGAGGTCCGTGGCTTGCAAGATGTGTACATCGTATGCACATGTATGTCACTGCTACCGGGAAGCCGATAGCGTCATTCGTCTCATCTCAGCCCGGAAAGCTACTCGGGCTGAGCGAGGCGAATACGAGAGACGGTGGAGCCAATGAAGAAAGAGTACGATTTCTCGAAGGCGCGGCGGAATCCTTACGCGAGTCGCCTGAAGACCAGGGTCACGATCCGCTTGGACACCGCCACCGTGGACTACTTCAAACAGTTGGCAGAGGAGACCGGTATTCCATACCAGACGCTGATCAACCTCTATCTCGGTGACTGTGCCATGAGCGGTCGGCGTCTCAAGATGGATTGGAAGCCGCGTAGGGGATCGAAAGCCTCCGGCGCTTGACGCCGCATCGCCCGCTGGCACCAGGCACAAAAAAACGCGGCGGGTCCAGACCCGCCGCGTGAGAGAGGTAGAGAGCGGACCCTAGGCGTCGCGCAGGGGGACCATGACCTGCGGCCGCTTTCGGGTCACGACTCTCTCCAATCGCGCCGAAGCGCGAATTCCATCTACTTCGATCGTTCCGTCGATCGTCGATCCGTCGTCGCGCAGGGCTCCGTGGAACTCCGTTCCGCCGGCCGTCACGAGGCACAGGTTGCCGTCCTCGTAGTGGATGCGCGTCACGTCTTCGATCGTCCCGCCGTCATCGTTGCGCAGCAGCACGCGGGCAACGAGCCCCGCGTCCGCCTGCCTGAACTCGAATAAAGAGGCGACCGGTTCACCGCTCCAGGCTTCGTCCGCCGGAGATTCCGCGACCCAACTCCACACTCCTACGAGCTCCCCGGTCACCTCGAGAACGTTGCCCTCCAACTCGGTTTGATCGACCACACCCGACATCCACATCCCCATTACGATCACAACCGCGGAGAGCACCGTCTTCAATCGTTCGTGTCGGATTCCGCGGCCCGGCGTCCATCTCGTCATCGTCCGCCTCCCCATCCTCGCCGGGTGATCGAAATCCATTCGTCTCTCGCCAGGAAGAAGAGCAACAGCCGTGCCACAGTCAGCGGCGATTCTAAGTGACGCGTTGACAATGTGTTGAAGCTTTCACGCATCGGCCTCACAGACGGTGCCGGCGTGCGCTCGTGGGATCCAGTGTCCCGGAACCGGACACTTCGCTCGCCTTGCCCCGCGACGCGGTCGCGGAATAGAATCCCGTCACCAGTGCGAACGCGCGATC
Organism: Gemmatimonadota bacterium; assembly: GCA_051004775.1. Taxonomy (GTDB): domain Bacteria; phylum Gemmatimonadota; class Gemmatimonadetes; order Palauibacterales; family Palauibacteraceae; genus JARFPW01. Next base: position 16,360 of record JBPCJZ010000170.1, on the reverse strand, counting down.
GCGCTGGAACTCGCCGTCTCCCGTGGCCCGCGCGAAACAGGAGCGCCATCGACGTGAACATTCCAGAGAGCTGGATCCTGATCGGCATCGTCACCGCCATTCCCGTGGCCGGGCTCGTCGCGTGTCTGATCGCCGCCCGCGTTCCGTCCGAGCGTCCCGACAGCTGACACGGCCGACTTCAGCGGCGCGTGGGGGTGGTCCGACAGGCGGGCTCGCGCCGCCGTCGATAGCGCCGTCAGCCATTCGTCCACCCCGCCGCCCATCCCGTTGACTCGATGACTTCTCCCCTGGCCGGACCCGACGCGGACCGCACGACCTGTATGGTTCGCCTGGCTGGTGAGCTGGGGATGAAGGGGCGCCGCACGCGCCTCAAGTTTCAGCGCACCCTCCTCCGAAACATCCACGACGCCTGCGTCAGCCACGGACTCGATTGCGAGATCCGCACGCTATGGAGCCGCATCTTCGTCACCTGCGAGAACGGCTCGCCGGTTGATGCCCTCTCGCGCGTGTTCGGGATCAGCTCCTACTCGCCGATCGACGCCTTCGTGGCCGCCGACCTCGAGACCATCGTCGAGACGGGCGTCCGCCTGTACGCGGATCGCGTGCGCGGCCGGACGTACGCGGTGCGGGCCCGACGCAGCGGCACGCACCCGTTCCGCTCGATGGACGTCATGCAGCAGCTCGGCGCGGCGCTCAACGCGGAGGCGACCGTCGATCTGACCGAACCCGACATCGAGGTGTTCGTCGAGATCCGTGACGACGAGGCGTACCTGTTCGCCGACCGCCTGCCCGGCGCGGGTGGACTGCCGCTCGGGGCCGAGAGCCGCGCCGTCGCGCTGCTGTCGGGCGGGTTCGACTCTCCGGTCGCCGCGTGGATGCTGCTGCGTCGCGGCGTCGCGCTCGACTACGTCTTCTGCAACCTCGGCGGCGACGCCTATCGCCGGATGGTCGCCGAGGTCGGCAAGGAGATGGCCGATCGCTGGAGCTACGGTACCTCGCCGCGGCTCTACGTGCTCGACTTCGGCCCGGTGGTCGAAGAGCTCCGCCGCGTAATGAGGGGCGTGTACCTCCAGGTCGGCCTCAAGCGGCAGATGTACCGCGCGGCCGAGGCGATCGCCGAGCGGCGCAAGGCAGACGCCCTCGTCACCGGCGAGGCGGTCGGCCAGGTGTCGTCGCAAACGCTCGCCAACCTGCGCGCCATCGACGCCGTGGCGAGCCGCCCGGTCCTGCGACCGCTTGTCGGAGCCGACAAGGAGGAGATCATCGCGCTCTCGCGCCGCGTCGGAACGCACGACATGTCGGCCCGCGTACGCGAGTACTGTTCTATAGGCGACGGCCGGACGGCGACGGGCGCGAAGGCGGAGACGCTCGTGCGGGAGGAGGAAGGGCTCGACCCCGCGGTGCTCGCGGCGGCGATCGAGAAGGCCGAGGTGATCGATCTGCGAAGATTCCAACTGGGCTCGCTCGTCGCCTCCGGCCTGTTCGTCGACGACGTCCCGGACGGGGCGCTGATCGTCGACATGCGCGAGGACACGACGACGGACTTCCCGCTGTCAGGCGCGCTGCGCCGCACGGAGGACGAGTTTCGCGACGGCTTTTCCGACATCGACCGCTCCCGGCCTGTCGTGCTGGTCTGCCCCCAGGGGATGGTGAGCGCGCAGGTCGCGGAGCGGATGCAGGCCGCCGGCTACGAGGCCTACAGCCTGCGCGGCGGCGTTCGCCGCCTGCAGACCGTGGCGGCCGGCCGATGAGCGGCGGCCCCGGCCGCGAGGCCGCTCCCGGTGCGGCCGGCGACGTCGGCGTCGGCCCCGCAAGCGGTGGCCCCGCGGGTGTCTCGGGCAGCGACCCGGGCCGCCACGCGGCCCTCGAAGCCGTCAAGGCCGCGGGCGTGCCGCGTCACGTCGCGATCATCATGGATGGCAATGGGCGCTGGGCCGCCGAACGCGGTCTGCCGCGCTGGCGCGGGCACCGCGAGGGGATGCGCTCCGTGCGCCGCGCCGTCGAATCTTCCCTCGAGCTCGGGCTCGAGCACCTGACGCTGTACGCGTTCTCGCGCGAGAACTGGTCGCGGCCCGCCCAGGAAGTCGGCGCGCTCATGCGGCTGCTGGCCGAGTTCGTCGATCGCGAGCGCGCCGAGCTGCGCGACCAGGGCGTGAAGACGCGGGTGTTCGGCGACCGCGACAGCCTGCCGGCGGCGGCCCGCGCATCGGTCGAGCGGCTCGAGGAGACGACGGCGGGCGGCACGAAGCTCCAGCTCAATGTTGCGATCAGCTACGGTTCGCGCGACGAGATCACCGACGCCGCGCGCGCGATCGCGCGCCTCGCGGTCGACGGCGCGCTCGACCCGGAGACCCTCACGTCGGAGGAGTTCGGCCGCCACCTGTATACCGCCGGCTGGCCGGATCCGGACCTGCTCGTCCGCACCTCCGGTGAGTTCCGGATCTCGAACTTTCTCCTGTGGCAGATCGCGTACTCGGAGATCCACGTCACGCCGGTCCTGTGGCCCGACTTCGGGCGCGCGGATCTCATCGAGGCGGTGGCGGACTACCAGCGGCGTGACCGGCGATTCGGCCGTGTGAGGGCCTGATGGCCGTGAGGGGCTGATGGCGCGCAGCGGCGGCAACCTGGCGCGACGCCTGGCCGTAGCGGCGGTCGGCATCCCGATCGTCTTGCTCGTCGCCTGGCTCGGCGAGGTACTCCTCGCGATCGGGCTGGGCGTCCTCGCCGTCGTCGCGGTGCGTGAGCTCGGGCGGATGCTCGCGGTGACGGAGCGGCCGTTCCTGTGGCGCCTCGCACCCGCCGCGGCCGCCGCCCTGCCGACCGTCGCGTGGACGGTCGGGTGGGGCGGATTCTCGTTGTTCGTCGCCAGCACGCTGATCGTCATGCTCGGCGTCGCCACGCTGCGAATCCCTCCCGATCGGGGGCCGTTCGAGGCGACCGCGCTCAGCTTCACCAGCGTCCTCTACGTGGGCGGCCTGCTCAGCTTCGCGCTCCTCCTGCGAGAAACTCTCGTCGAGGACCGGGCCTTCGGGTTCGCGCTGTTCCTCCTGCCGGTCGTGATCACCTGGGTAGCCGACAGTGCGGCCTATTTCGCGGGCCGCGCGTTCGGCAAGCGGCCGATGGCGCCAATCGTCAGCCCGAACAAGACGGTCGAGGGCGGCATCGCCGGCCTGCTGGCGGGCCCCGTCGCGGCGCTCCTCATGGCCTACGCCGCCGTACCGCAACTCGCCGCGCTCGGGCCGCTGCGGCTGGGGATCACCGGGCTGCTCGTGGCGGCCGCCGCGATCCTCGGCGACCTCGCGGAGTCCGCCCTCAAGCGTGAGTGCGGGGTCAAGGATTCGTCGAACCTGCTCCCGGGTCACGGCGGACTTCTCGACCGCATGGACTCCCTGCTATTCGCCTTCCCGGTGGCGTATCTCTGTCTCGCCCTGTGGCTGCGGTGAGCCGGGACGAGAGTCGCAGTCCCGTCGGCGTCCTGCTGCTCGGGGCCACCGGTTCAGTCGGCCAATCGGCCTGCAACGTCCTCCGCCGGCACCCGGAGCGCTTTCGGGTCATCGGGGTCAGCGCCGCCCGCCAGGCGCCGGAACTCGAACGAATCGCGGTGGAGTTCGGCGCCGAGTTCGCGATCCTCGCCTGCCTCGAGGAAGCCGAGCACGAAGCGGCGCGCGAAGCCGCGCGCAAAGCCGCGCGGGAAGTTAGGCACGAAGCCGCGCACAACGCTGCCCGCGAAGGGAACCGCTACGCCGGCGAATGGCGCTATGGTGCGCCCGCCCTCGTCGAAGCGGCGCGGGACCCCCGGGTCGACATCGTGGTCAACGCGCTCGTCGGGTTCGCCGGACTCGAGGCGACGCTCGCCGCCCTCGAAGCCGGCAAGCGGCTCGCGCTCGCCAACAAGGAATCGCTCGTCGCGGGAGGCGAACTCGTGATGCGCGCGTGGCGCGAAGGAGGCGGCGAGATCATCCCCGTCGACAGCGAGCATAGCGCGATCCACCAGTGCCTCGCCGGGCGGCCCGGTTCGGAGGTCAGCCGGCTGATCCTCACGGCGAGCGGGGGCCCGTTTCGCGAGACGCCCGCCCGGGAGTTCGCCGATCTCCGGGCGGCCGACGCGCTGGCGCATCCGACGTGGGACATGGGCGCCAAGATCACGATCGACTCGGCTACGCTGGCGAACAAAGCGCTGGAGGTGATCGAGGCACATCTCTTGTTCGACAAAGAGTTCGATGATATCGAAGTCGTCGTTCATCCATCTTCTATCGTGCACTCCTTCGTGGAGTTCCACGACGGATCGACAATGGCACAGCTAGGGTATCCGACGATGGAACTGCCCGTGCTGTACGCCCTCAGCGCCCCCGAGCGCCTCGCCAACGACTTCGTGCCGCTCGACCCGGTTGCGATCGGCCGGCTCGAGTTCGAGGCGCTCCGGCGGGAGGCGTTCCCGATGTTCGACCTGGGCATCGAGGCGGGGCGGCGAGGGGGCACGGCGCCGGCCGCCTACAGTGCGGCAAACGAGGTGGCCGTCAAGGCGTTTCTCGACGGCGCGATCGACTTCCCGGGCATCCACGCCGTCGTCCGCTCCGTACTCGAAACCTGGGACGCCCCGGCCCCGTCGGGCCTGGGCGACGTGCGGGCCGCCGACGCCGAAGCGCGACGCCGAGCCGGAGAACGACTGACCGCGGCGGCCCCCGGCCGGGCAGCGAAGGACTGAGAGCCTCATCCTGCTGACCATCGTCGCCACGCTCGTCGTGCCCCCGCGTCAGACAGCGTCGGGCTAGTATTCGTGTTCGGGCTGATGGCCCGCGATGTGGAACGACGCCGTGCGCTTCCTCGGCTGATGCGGTATTGATGTTGCACGGTCAGTCAGGCCACCCGGCATCGGAGCAGGGAACCGCGCCACACGCGCGGGGTGTTCACCAACGAAATCGACTCACCCGCGACAACGGAAATATCCTGCATGCTCTTCACCATAGCGGCCACGATCGTCGTACTCGGCGTTCTCATCTTCGTCCACGAACTCGGCCACTTCCTGGCCGCCAAGAGCGTGGACATCGAGGTGTCGCGGTTCTCGATCGGCTTCGGGCCGAAGATCGTCGGCTTCACGCGGGGTGAGACGGAGTACGTGATTTCCGCGCTGCCGCTCGGCGGCTACGTGAAGATGGAAGGCATGGCCGGCGATGAAGTGGTCGAGCCGCTGGAGGGGAAATCCGAGCCGGCACGGGAGCCGTCGTCGCGCGACTTCGACCAGAAGCCACTACTCGTCCGGTTCTACGTGATCCTGGCCGGCGTCGTGATGAACGCTCTCTTCGCCGTCGTCGCCTTCGCGGTCATCGCGAGTCAGGTCGGCTATCTCATCCCGCTCGTCGCGAGCGTCGTGCCCGGGTCCCCCGCCGAGGGAGCCGGGATCCAGCCGGGCGACCTGATCGTCGCGATCGACGGACGCAAGACCGTCAGTTTCGAAGACGTGTGGCAGGACATCGGCACCCGACCCAACGAGACCGTCATCCTGTCCGTGGAGCGTGGCGAGCAGGTTCACAACGTCAGGATGACTACGGCGGTCCTGCGGAACTTCGACGAACTGGCGAATGACACGATAGAGATCGGACACATCGGCGTCGGGGTGGAGAATACGGATGCGACGTTCCACACCATGGGCCCGGTGGAGGCGGTCGGGGAGGGCTTCCGGCAGACCGGACGATGGATCGGCAACATCGGCGGATTCCTCGGCAGGATCTTCACGGGGAAGGACTCGGCCAGCCAGCTTGGCGGCCCGATCGCCATCGGCCAGATGTCCGGACAGTTCGCCCGCGCCGGCTTCCTCCCGTTCCTGCGCTTCATGGCGATCATCAGCGTGAACCTCGCCGTGCTCAACCTGCTCCCGATCCCGGTGCTCGACGGCGGCCATCTGCTGTTTCTCACCGTCGAGGCCGTCCGGGGACGTGAGATCAGCCTCGAGCAGAGGATGCGGCTGACGCAGGTGGGCATGCTGTTCGTGCTCGGCCTGATGGTCGTCGCGATCGCCAACGACATCATCCGGCTGGTGAACTAGAGGGCATCTTCCCAACCAGTTACCGTTCGATGTCGAGCCGGACCACGTACGGCACGTCCAGCTCATCGCGCAGGGAGCCGTAGAGCGCGTCACCGTTCCATTCGAACAGCCTGAATCCTTCGAGAGCCACGTCCGTCTGCAGTTCTCCCAGGTAGCGGCCGTCCGGATCGAAGACATCGTAGCCGACGCGATCGGTTGTCACCTGGCGGCTGACGAGCAATCCCTCGGCGCTCGGCGCGAGTGAACGGACGGCTGGATGCACGGCCGCCCTCCTGTCATCGGGGATCTCCGCTCCCTCGGGCGCCCCCTCCAGGGCGCGGGCCCAGGCGGCGTCCGTTACCTCGATCGGGGTGTACGCTCGTTCGATGATCCGAACCGTGTCCCCCTCCAGGTTCAAGGCGACGATCCGGTAGTCGGCACCGGGGTCACTGATCCACCACGCCCCGTCCGGTCCCTGGGCGGTCAACGACCGAGGGGCGAGCGGAATCGGGAAGTCCAGCGTAAAGGAGCCCCGGTCCGAGCGGGTCGTAATCTCCATCGTCTCGGATTCCGGGATGGTCGGAACGGGAACGGTGTCGACATCGACCAGTTCGTTCTCGACGAGGCGCCGCCGGATCGCAGTCCGGCGAGTCGTCCCTGCGCCCCGCGACATCAACTGTTCGTACACCAGGCCGTCGCTGCCGAGCATGTTGCCGAAGCCGAAGCTCGCGGTCGACAGGGGATGGCTGGTGAGCCGAACGCCCGTCGTGTCGAAGACCTCATAGCGCCGGTTGCCGGAGTCCGTGATCCAGAGATTGCCGTCCGGACCCCACTCCAGGCCGATGGGGCGAGCCAGTTCGCCGGGTCCAGAACCTTCGCGCCCGAATGTGCGCACGTGATCCCCGTCGGCCGAGAACACGCGCACCTGGTTGGTCTGCCCTTCGAGCACGTAGAGGCGACCGAGCGCGTCGACCGTTACGTCCCAGACCTGTCCGAACTGGTTGGGGCCCGTGGACTCGACTGCTCCGATCCGCAAGCCTTCCACGGCCCGCCAGGGCTGATCGCCGAGGGCGCCTTCGGCGGGGTTTCTGATCCGCACAGTGCCCGTCGCGAGGGTGTCGACCGAAACCGTGCGACTCGACCCGTCCTCGGCGCCTCCACACGAGCTGCACAGGAGAGCCAGCGTCCCTCCGAAGATTCGCCGTCCAGCACGCACGCGATTCATAATTCGCCCCTGGCTAGTAGCCCCTGGTCCCCGCCGACCATAGTGAAAGCTGAGGACCTCCGCCGGCCGCGCACTCCGAGAGGCGCTCGACGTCGAACCAGTCGGACGGTTCGTCCTGGGCCGCGACCTCCAGGCGTCCTTTGAAGCGTACGCCGCGCAGCGCCCGCCCAACGACCGCGTGCGCCTGCCCCGCCTCGTTGCATTCCCGGCTCAGGTGGGCGAGGAGGATGCACCCCAGACCCGCGTGGTTCAGCTCCGCCGCGAGCTCGCCGGCGAGGCGATTCGACAGGTGGCCCCGGCTGCCGCCGATCCGCTGCTTCACGGACCATGGATAGGGCGCCTCGCGCAGCCGCACCTCGTCATGGTTGGCCTCGAGCACGAGGAAGTGGCACTCACGAAACGCGTCGCGGACCGGGCCTGTCGCCCGGCCGATGTCGGTGGCGACGCCCGCGCGCAACCCGGAGACCGCGCAGGTGAGGTGGACCGCCACCGGGTCCGTCGCATCGTGGCAGGTGGGGACGAGGCGGACCGAGAGATCGCCGATCGCGAACACGGCGTCCCGGTCGTGCAGGACGAGCTCCTCCTTGCCGCGCAGCAGCGTGGCGCACGCCCGGGCGGTGGCGTGGGTCAGGTGGAGCGGCCAACCCCAGCGCCGGGCCGCGACGCCGATCCCGCCGGTGTGGTCGCGGTGCTCGTGGGTCACGACGACGGCGGAGATCCCGGTCGGCGTCACCCCGAGTCGTTCGAGGCGGCGCTCGATCTCCGCCCCGCTGAACCCGGCGTCTATGAGGATGGTCGTGGCGCCCGCCTCGACGAGCACGGAGTTGCCCCGGCTTCCGCTACCGAGGCACGCGACCCTCAACCCTCGCCCCCGGCGGCGCGCTGCCAGCAGTCCGACCACCATCCGCGCACCTGTTCGTCGGCCTCGACGCCGCGACGACCGAGCACGGTGGCCGCGGTGTCGAGGAAGCGACCGAGGTCGTAGGAGACGGCCTCACCTTCGGCGCCCCACGCGAAGGGCGGCACCCATTTCGGGGGCATTCGCGCGCCGAACACGCTGGCGCCCGCGCCGACCACGGTGCCCGTGTTGAGCAGCGTCCCGATCGCCGTGCGCACATGGTCGCCGAGCAGGCAGCCGATCTTGATGAGCCCCGTCTCGACCGGCCCGTCGGGTCCGCCGAGCGCGATCTTCCCGTACGTGTTCTTCAGGTCGCTGTTGGTCGTGAGGGCGCCGAGGTTCACCCAGCGGCCGATCACGGCGTGCCCGATGAAGCCGTCGTGCGCCTTGTTCACGTAGCCGAACGCGGTCGTCTCCTCGAGCTCGCCTCGCAGGCCGCAGCGGGGGCCCGCGGAGAGGATCGAGTATGCGCCGCCGAGCAGCTTGCAATCCGGGCCGACGGCGATCGGGCCCTCGAGGCGGGCGCCGGTTCGGACGGTCGTCCGGTCGCCGAGCACGATGCCGCCCGCGCGGGTGTCGAGCAGGGCGCCGGGCTCGATGAAGACGTCGGCGCCGAAGACGAGCGGGCCGTCGCCGAGAACGTGTACCCCCGGCGGCGCGGTGGTCGCGCGGTGCGAGCGAGCCGCCTTTCCATGGCCCGCCGAGCCGCTGTGCGCGCCGCTGTCCGCGCCACCGCTCGAGCCGCCACCGCTCGAGCCGCCACCGCCGCTCGCGATCTCGTCTACGTCGCGAGCCAGGCGATCGGGGCCGTGCTCCACGAGCTGCCAGACGCCGCCGAGCCGCCGGCCCGGGACCTCGACCGCCCGCCCGCCCGGAAGTTCGACCGGGTCGGCCAGCCATGCCGCGTCGGGTCGTTCGTCGCCGGCGGTGAGCCGGCAGCCGACCACCGCGCCGTCGCACACCAGCACCAGCGGACCGCCGCCGGACTTACTGCCTGAGCCGCCGGAGCCCGCGCCCGAGCCCGCACCCGCACTCTCGAGCGCCGTCGCAAGGCGGCCCCCCTCCGGCACGAAGCGCGAGGATACCAGCAGCAAGTCACCAGCGGGCACGTCGTTGCGTGGGCGGGCGGGCGGGGCGCCGGCCTCGCGATACCGGGCCAGCCACGGGCGCGTGAGCGAGCCCGCAGCTTCAATGCCCGCCCAGCGCTCGATCCGTTCCCGCAGAGCGAAGGCGCCGAACCGGACTTCGCCGATCGGCCGCGTCAGGGCGAACGGCCGCCAGCGATCGGCGCCGGCGTCGTCGAACAGGAAAAGCTTCACGCGTCCGCCTCATCGTCCGGATCGACGTCCGGATCGTCCAGCCGGGCGAGCGCCCGCTTGAGGTCCGGCGCCAAATCCCGCCGCGTGACGAGGGTTTCGCCGCCCGAACGCACGACGACCAGGTCGTCGACGCCGAACAGGACGATCCGACCGTCCTCGGACCACACCACGTTGCCCGTGCCCTCCACCACGCGGGTCGGGCCAACGGCGTAGTTGCCGGTCGCGTCGGCCGGGCGCGTCCGGGCGAGCGCCGCCCAGGTGCCGACATCGTCCCACTCGAACGAGGCGACGGCTGTCTCGACCCGGTCGGCTCGTTCGAGTACGCCGACGTCGACGCTGACCGGCTCGACCTGGTCGAAGAACGCGGTCACGTTGTCGCGATCGACCGGGTCGCCCTCGAGCGCGGCCAGCGCGGGGGCGATTTCCGGCGCGAAGCGGCGCACGGCGTCGAGGAAATCGGCGGCGCGCCACACGAAGATGCCCGTGTTCCACAGGTATCGGCCCGACGCGGTGTAGGCCTCCGCCGTTTCGGCGTCGGGCTTCTCCACGAACTGCCGCACCGCGTGGACTCCGTCAGCGGTCTCGTCGCCGAGTTCGATGTAGCCGTAGCCGGTCTCCGGCCGGCTCGGTCGGATGCCGAGGCACACGAGGGCGTTCCGGTCGCGAGCCGCCGCGACGGCGCGCGCGATCGTCTCCTCGAAGGCTTCGAAGGGCTCGATCACGTGGTCGGCGTGCAGTGAGATCATCACCGCGTCCGGGTCCTCCGCGACGAGCCGCGCGGCGGCCCAGGCGAGCACGGGTCCGGTGCTTCGCGCGGCGGGTTCGACCCAGAAGCGGTCCTCGGGGTATCGAGGCAGGACAGATTGAAACGGCGCGACGAGTTCGCGGCCCGTGAGGAGACGAACGGCGTCGGCCCCGACGAGGCGCTCGGCGCGCCGCACCGTCTCGACGATGAGCGCGTCGTCGCCGGTCAGGGTCAGGAGCTGCTTCGGGCGGGCGGGCGTCGAGGCCGGCCAGAAGCGCGATCCGATGCCGCCGGCGAGGACGACTGCGGTGGTCCGGGAGCTGGTCATGGCGGCCAACCTAATGGTCGCGGGCGACGCCGAACACAGCTACACCGTCCGGCTCGCCGTCAAGGCGCGGGGCCTCTCGCGCCGAGGGCGCGGGGCCTCTCGCGCCGAGGGCGCAGCGAGTCTCGCGCCGGCGGCGCAACGCGCCTCGCGCCCCGGCACAGTGGTGCTATAATAGGCGACTCCGACAACCTGGAATCCATGGAATGACCGTGAATCACGACTTCAAGCACTACCTGCTCGCGGGGCTGTTCATCGTGAGCGCCGGATGCTCCGACGCGTTCGGACCGATTCTCACGCCGCTCCCCGCCGTACGGGAGGCCGTGCTCGTCGACTTCGAGGGCGGCGATCTCGTAGACCCCGCCGCGTTCGACGTGCTCGTGTCGAGCGCCGTGCGCACCGACCAGACGAACTCGTGGGACTTCCTGTTCCTGATCGACGACTCGCTCGGGCCGGTCCTGCTGCCTCGGGGCGGTCTGCTGGACCAGGAAAGCACGTCCGGCATCCAGGCCGACACGCGCGCCTTCGAGGACATCGAGCGGGCGCCGTCGGCGGGATACTCGACCGAGGACGCGATCCCGATCGCGCCCGGCACGGTCGTCACCATGATCAGTCGCCAGAGCCCCAACTTCACTGTCCGCTGCCGGCTGTACGGGAAGCTCGAGGTGCTGTCGATCGAAGGGACGCCGGCGCGCGCCACGTTCCGCTTCGTGGTGAACCCGAACTGCGAGCGGCGCCGGGTGAGGGAAGCGGAGTAATGCTCGATATCCGGGCGCTCCGGGAGGATCCAGAGAGCACTCGCGCGGCCCTCGGCCGGCGGGGCGATCCCGCGCTCGGCGAGGCGCTCGACCGGGCGCTCGCTTTCGACCGCGAGCGCCGTGAGATCCTCGGCGAAGTCGAGGCCCTGAAGGCCGAGCGCAACGACGTATCGCGGCGCATCGGAGACCGCAAGCGCGCGGGCGAGGAAGCCGACGACCTGATCGCCGCGATGGGCGAAGTCGCCGGCCGCATCAAGGGCCTCGACGGGCGGCTGTCAGAGGTCGACGACGGTCTGCGGTCGACCCTGCTGGCGATCCCGAATGCCCCGGATGAACGCGTCCCGCCGGGCGGGGAGGGAGACTTCGAGATCGTGGCCGAGTGGGGCACGCCGGCCGGCTCGCCCGAAGAGGGCGGCGTTCCGCACTGGGATACCGGCGAGGCGCTCGGCGTGCTCGACCTCGAGCGCGGCGCCAGGGTCGCCGGGTCGGGCTTTCCGCTCCTCGTCGGCCAGGGCGCGCGCCTGTCGCGGGGCCTCGTGCAGTTCATGCTCGACCTGCACACGGGGGAGCACGGCTATACGGAGGTCGCGCCGCCGTTCCTCGTCAATCGCGAGGCGCTCGTCGGGACCGGGCAGCTCCCGAAGTTCGAGGAAGACCTGTACCGCACCGACGCCGACGATCTGTTCCTGGTCCCGACGGCCGAGGTGCCCGTGACGAACCTGCACGCCGGCGAGCTCCTGTCCGAGGCCGACCTGCCGATCGCCTACGTCGCGTACACACCCTGCTTCCGTCGCGAGGCCGGCGCCGCCGGCCGCGACACGCGGGGGATGCTGCGCGTACACCAGTTCGACAAGGTCGAGCTCGTCCGGCTGGTGACGCCCGAGTCGGCCGCCGAACAGCTCGAGCTCCTGACGCGCCACGCGGAGACGGTGCTCGAGCGCCTCGAGCTTGCGCATCGCCGCATCCTGATTGCCGCCGGCGACCTCGGCTTCTCCAACGCGCTCACCTACGATCTCGAGGTCTGGTCGCCCGGCGTCGGTCGGTGGCTCGAAGTGTCGAGCTGCTCCAGCTACACCGATTACCAGGCCCGACGCGCAGACCTTCGCTACCGGCCGGGCGGCGGCGGCAAGCCGCGGCACCTCCACACGCTGAACGGCTCCGGGGTCGCCCTGGCCCGGACGATCGTCGCGCTGCTGGAAACGCGGCGTGAAGCAGACGGCAGCGTCACGATGCCCGACGCGCTGCGTCCGTACGTCGGGTTCGAGCGGATCGGGTCGATGTGAGGCGACGCCGCCTCGTCCCGCTAGCGATCCTGGTCGTGTTCGCCGGCATCCTGATTTCGTACGTCCTCTACACGCAGGAACTCGCCGACGAACTCCGCACCGACGCGCAGGAGTTCAGCTGGGTGTACTTCCAGATCCTCCAGGCGGCGGCCTCCGATGGCCTGAGCGCCGAGGGCGAGTTCGAGATCCTCCGCCGGCTGGCGGCCCGCGGCATACCGGTCGTCACGACCGACGAAACGGGCGCGCCGACCAGCGTGCGCAATCTCCCCTTCGAAGCCGACCTCACGGACGCCGACGACTATCAACGCGTCCGCGAGTACGTCGCCGTCCTCGACGAACGGAACCCCCCGCTCGTGAGCCCCGCGGCGGCCATGGAGGTGCATTACGGCGAGCCCGCCTTCCTGCGGCGCCTGAAGTGGATTCCATGGCTGCAGGCGCTGCTGCTGCTGACCGTCGTCGGAGCGGGGGCGTGGATCGTGCGGACCTCGTTCACGAGCGAGAGTGAACGACTGTGGTCCGCGATGGCGCGCGAGTCCGCGCACCAGATGGGCACGCCCCTCAGCTCGCTGGTCGGCTGGATCGAACTCATGGGCGTCGACCGCGCGACCCGGGACGACGCCACGGTCCATGCCGAGATGAAGGACGACGTGTCGCGGCTCGAGAAGGTCTCGCGGCGCTTTGAGCTGATCGGCCGTCCGCCGCCGGTCGCTCCGATCAGCGTGCACGAAATTCTCCGCCGCCTGGCGCGCTACTTCGATGCCCGGCTGCCGACGCTCGGCAGCCGCGTCAGCATACAGCTCGACCTGCGGAACCCCGAGCCGCTCGTTCTCGGCAACGAGACGCTGATCGAATGGGCGTTCGAGAACCTCGTGAAGAACGCGCTCGACTCTCTCGCCGGGCGCGAAGGGACGATCCGGCTCGCCTACGTGGGCCAGGCGGCCGGGTACGCGCGCTACCACGTCAGCGACGACGGCCCGGGCGTCCCGCTCGCCGTCCGCGGGTCTCTGTTCGACGTCGGCGTGACGACGAAGCCACAGGGCTGGGGCGTCGGACTGTCACTGGTCCGCCGCATCTTGACCGACATGCACGACGGCAACATCAAGCTGCGCAGCACGACGTCCGGGGCGAGCTTCGAAGTGGACCTCCCGCTGGCGCCCACGCCGGCCGGCGGGCCCGTGTGAGCATCGTCGAGAGCGTCTCGCTGAACCCGGAACAGCGCCGGGCCGTCGTGCACGGTGACGGACCGCTGCTCGTGCTGGCGGGGGCCGGTTCGGGAAAGACACGCGTCCTCACCGCTCGCGTGGCACGGCTGATCGGCGAAGAGGGCGTCCGCGCGCAGCAGATCCTCGCGGTCACCTTCACCAACAAGGCCGCGGGCGTGATGCGCGACCGGATCGCCGACTTCCTGGGCGAGGAGCCATCCGGACTGTGGGTCGGCACGTTCCATTCGATCTGCGCCCGGCTCCTGAGGCGGGAGGGCGACCGACTCGAGCGTGGCTCGCGGTTCTCGATCTACGCCGAAGACGACGCGCTCCGCGCGGTGAAGAACGCGATGGAGGAGGTCGGCCTCGACCCGGCGCGCTGGACGCCGCGCGCCCTGCGCGGCCGGATCTCCGACGCGAAGAACGCGATGATCGGGCCCGAGGAGTACTCGGCGGGCGCGTTCGATCTGATGGCCCGCGCGGTCGCGGACGTGTACCCGATCTACGAGCGTATCCTCGCCCGCTCGGCCGCCTACGACTTCGACGATCTCCTGGTGCAGTCGGTCCGGCTGCTGGAGAACGTGCCGGATGTGGGGGAGCGCTACTCGAAGCGCTTCCGGCACGTCCTCGTCGACGAGTACCAGGACACCAACCACGCCCAGTACCGCCTCGTGACGGCCCTCGCGCGGGCGCACGGCAACCTCTGCGTCGTCGGCGACGACGACCAGTCGATCTACGGATGGCGCGGGGCGGACCTCCGGAACATCCTCGACTTCGAGCGGGACTTCCCGGGCGCGGAAGTCGTGCGGCTCGAGCAGAACTACCGCTCTACGGGGTCGATCCTGGCCGTCGCCAACGAGGTGATCTCGCGCAACCAGGCCCGCAAGGAGAAGCGGCTCCGGACCGACCGCGAGGACGGCCGCCCCGTCAACGTCCTGCGGCTCCCCGACGAGCGCGCAGAGGCCGCGCGCGTCGTCGAGGAGATCCAGGACCGGCTCGGGGCCCGCGACCTCGAAGATTTCGTGATCCTCTACCGGACCAACGCGCAGTCGCGCCCGTTCGAGGACGCCCTCAGGCGGGCGCGCCTTCCGTACCGGATCGTCGGTGGGGTGCGGTTCTATGAACGCCGCGAGATCCGCGACGTGCTCGCCTACCTCCAGCTCGCGGTCAACCCGGCCGACGAAGCGGCCTTCTCGCGCAGCGTGAGCTGGCCCCGCCGGGGCGTCGGAACGGTCACGCTCGAGCGGCTGCGCGCGGCGGCGACGGAGCGCGGGGAGACGCTGCTGGCGGCCGCCGAGCGCGCGCCCGAGATCGAGGGTCTCCCGCCGGCGGGCGCGCGGGCACTACAGGACTTCGCCGCCGGGATTTCGGCCCTGGCCGAGCTCTCGACCGACGCGTCGGCCGAGGAGGTACTGCGAGAGGCGATCCGCGCGTTCGGTTTCGTCGCGGCGCTCGAGCCGGAGGAGGACGGCGCCGACCGCATCGCCAACCTCACCGAGCTGTTGGCGGCGGCCGCGGCGTTCGATCCGGCGGAGGTCGAAGACCCCGCGGCCGGCGCCACGGACCTCGAACTCTACCTGCAGTCGGCGGCGCTCCGGTCCGACCTCGACGAAGTCGACCTGACGGCGACGAGCGTCACGCTGATGACGCTCCACAACGCCAAGGGCCTCGAGTATCCCGTCGTGTTCGTGGTCGGGCTCGAGGACGGCTTGTTTCCGCTTGCGCGTTCGATGGAGTCGGAAGAAGAGATGGAGGAAGAGCGCCGGTTGTTCTACGTCGGCGTCACCCGTGCCGAGGACGAGCTCTTCCTCACCCATGCCGACCGCCGCTGGCGGTACGGGAACGAGTCCTCGTCGGCCCCCTCGTGCTTTCTCGCCGAGCTGCCGGGCGCGCACGTCGAGTTCCAACGCGTCGGCGGCACGGGCGGCATGGGCGGCTTCGGTGGCGGAAGAGGATCCGGCCGCGGGTCGGGCCGCTACGGTTCGGGTGCCGGGACCGGGGCCGGCGCCGGGTCGCGGACAGGGCGGCGCTCCTCGCCTCGCGGGAAACACACGACTCGGCCGGGAGGCATCGACGCGAGCACCTGGCTGCCGCCGGACAGCGGCGGAGACGCGCCCCGGTTCGACTGGCAGCGAGGCGGGGCCGCGAAAGATGACGGCGTGCGCTACGACTACACCGATTCCCAGGAAGAGCTGCGGATCGAGATCGGCGCGAGCGTCCTTCACCCGGAGTTCGGGCGAGGTGAGATCATGGCCGTATCGGGACGCGGGCCGGACACCAGGGCGGAGATCGACTTCGGCGCGTCAGGCAGGAAGAAGGTGATGGTGGCCTTCGCCGGACTGCGCCCGGGCTGAGGTCGAGGAGCCCGGGCTGAGGTCTAGTCCCGCGCGGTGTCCCGCTCGCGGGTGCCCGGGAGCTGCCGGCCCATCTCCGCGAGGGCCGGGTCCGGAAGACGGGCGACCGCCTGCTCGACGAGCCGCACGGCCTCGTCACCCGTCGCGCCGCGCCGGTCCCACAGCGCCGTCGCGCCCGAGGGCATGGGGAAGTGGTGGTCCGCCGTCGCCAGGATCGCCTCGCCCGTCC
>JBPCJZ010000169.1:0-8363 GCA_051004775.1 Gemmatimonadota bacterium | reverse complement strand
GCTTCCCGCTGGACCTCACCGAGCTCATGGCGGGCGAACGCGGCTACGATGTCGACACCGAGGGCTTCGACCGGGCACTCGAAGTTCAGCGCCAGCGCTCCCGCGAGGGCAGCGTGATGCCCGGCCTTGGCGGCGCGGGTGCGAGCGCGCTCGACGAGGGGATGCTGCGGGCGGCGCAAACGCTCGGCTCCGATGCGAACGCGAGTTCCGGATCAGGCGGTTCCGCCGGGGGTTCGTCCAGGCAGAACTTCGTCGGCTACGGCGAGCTCGTCGTGGAGACACCGGTTCTCGCCTACGCTCGGCCGGCCGGCGGCGACGCGGGCCTGTTCCTGCTCGAGCGGAATCCTTTCTACCACGAGGCGGGCGGGCAGGTGAGCGACGCGGGGCGGCTGGCCGGGGACGGCTGGACGGCGGAGGTCCAGGCGATCACGAAGAACGAGCGCGGGCAGACTGTCGTGGCCGCGCGGGCGACAGAGGGCGCGCTGCCCGAGACGGTCGACGCCGTGCGCGCCGAGGTGGCCGAGCGCGTCCGCCACGATACGGAGCGCAATCACACGGCGACGCATCTGCTCCACGCGGCCCTGAGGCGCACGCTCGGCGAACACGTCCACCAGGCGGGCTCGCTGGTCGCGCCGGACCGGCTGCGCTTCGATTTCTCGCACTCGGGGCCCGTCACGGCCGAAGAGCTGTCACGCATCGAGCGCGACGTGAACGAGGCGATCCTGGCCAACGCGTCGGTCGGCACCGAGGAGCGACCTTACCGGGAAGCGCTCGAAGCCGGAGCGATGGCGCTGTTCGGTGAGAAGTACGGCGACAGGGTGCGGGTAGTCTCGGTGCCCGGCGTCAGCCTCGAGCTGTGCGGTGGCTGCCACGTGCGCACGACGGGCCAGATCGGCCAGTTTCGGATCGTGTCCGAGACGAGCGTCGCGGCGGGGATCCGGCGGATCGAGGCCGTGACAGGCCGTCGGGCATGGCAACTGGCGCGCCACGCGGAGGCTGAGCTCGCCGAACTCGCCGCGACGCTGCGGACGCCTCGACGCGACTTGCCGCGCCGAGTCGAGGCGCTGCTCGCGGAAATCGAGGCTCTCCAGGGCGCCGCCGCTTCCCTTCGCGGAGCGGAATCCGCGGATGAAGCCGCTCGCCTCGTCGAGGCCGCCGAAGACATGGCCGGCGGTGGCCGTCTCGCGCACGGGCGCGTGGACGTGGCAGGGGGGACCGACCTGTCGGACTTCGGCGACCAGCTTCGCGCGCGGCTCGAGTCGGGGGCGGCGATCGTCCACGTCTCCGAGGCGGGTGGCAAGGACGCCTTTCTCGCCGTGGTGACCGACGACTGGATCGCGCGCGGCCTGAAGGCGGGCGACCTGGTCCGCACGGCCAGTAAGAAGACGGGCTCGGGAGGAGGCGGCCGGCCGCACCTCGCCCAGGGCGGTGTGGGAGACGCCGGTCAGGTCGATTCCGCGCTCGAGGCGGCCGTCGGGCAGGCGCGCGAGACGGCCGCCACGGCGGGCGGTGGATCTTGAAGCCGGTCGAGACGAGGGCGCTGGAAGCGTGGCTCGGCCCGCGACTCGACCACGCGCCAGCCGAACTGGCCGAGGCCGTCCGGCGGTTGCTCGAGGAGGCCCTGACGATTACCGGCGAGCCCGGCGAGCGACTCTTCGGGCTCGCGAGATCCCCGGAAGACATTCCGGGCACCCTCGCCGCCGCGGCCCTGCGCGGGTTCGACGGGGTGGTCGACTGCGCTGAGGCCGACCAGGCGTCGCGCCCGGCGGCGCTGCGCCTCCTGGCCGCCGACGCGTCGCTCACGTACGCGTTCGAAGCGGCGGCGGATCTCGGGGCGGATGTCCTGGACCTCGCCGCGCGGGCCGGGGCGGCCGGCGCGCTCGGCGCCAGACTTCGCGCCCGCCGCGCCGCGCCGGGGTCTCCGGCGGGATCTCCGGAGGCATCTCCGGCGGCGCCCGACCCGTCGGCCGACGGGGGAGTCGCATCCTGAGTGGCCCGCCGCTCGCCGACCTCCACTGTCATCTCGTTCCCGGCGTGGACGACGGAGCCGAGTCCGTCGAGTCGGCTCTCGAGGCCCTGCGGACGTTCCGTGACTCCGGCGTGCGGCGGGTCGTGACGACGCCGCACCTCGACGCGGGCCACGTCGACAGCCCGAGGCGCGCCCGCATCGAGGGGGCGTTCAGCCAACTCGCAGAAGCGGCGGCGCGGGAGGTGCCGGAAATCGAGCTCGGGTTGTCCTACGAAGTACGGATCGACGATCCGGAGGTCAGCCTGGCGGACCCGACCCTGGGGCTGGCCGGCGGCGGAGCGCTCCTCGTCGAGTTTCCTCAGCTTTCGCTGCCCGCGTACTCGGACCGGATGCTGGAGATCGTCACCGATCAGGGTTGGAAACCGGTACTTGCGCACCCCGAGCGGTATACGGGAATTCTGCAGGCGTACGGATGGATCGAGCGCTGGCGTGACATGGGCGTCGTGATGTGTGTGAACGTCGGCAGCCTGCTCGGCGAGCACGGACGCGAGGCCGAACAGGTGGTGCGCCGCATGCTGGCGGCGGGCCATGCCGACATCATGGGCTCCGACCACCACGCACGCCCCCATCGCTCGACTCTGCTGCGGGTGGGGTACGACACGTTCACCGCCGAGGCCGATCCAACGTTCGAAGAGGTTGCGCGCTATTTGGTGTCGACAAACCCGAGGGCGTTGCTGGACGGCGACTTCCTGTCGCCGGTGCCGCCGGTAGAGTTTCCCGCCGGCTGGCTCAGCCGGCTCGGGCGAAAGTTTCGTGGAGGGTGAGATGAATCAGTCATCGGCCGAGCGGATGGCCGTCGATCGCCTGCGCGGGCTCGCCGGCGCGGCCGGCCGGGCCGCCGACGAGCTCGGCGGGGACGTCGCGACCTATGCCGATCGCGCGGTGAGAACGCTCCGGGCCGGCGGGCGCCTCCTGTTCTGCGGAAACGGCGGGAGCGCCGCGACCGTGGAGCACATGGCGACGGAATACCTCGTGCGCTTCCAGAGAGAGCGAGCGCCACTCGCGGCGATCGCCCTGACGGCCGGGAGCGCCATGGTCACCGCCAGCGCGAACGACTTCGGCTACGACGACGTCTTCGTCCGTCCGCTCCAGGCCCTCGGGCGCCCGGGCGATTTGCTGATCATCCACTCGACGAGCGGCGAGTCGGCCAACTGTCTCGCCGCCGCGAGGGCGGCGACCGCGGCCGGGATCCGCACCGTCGCGCTCACCGGACCGGCGGGCGGCAGCCTGGCGACCCTCGCCGACCTCGCGATCCGGGCGCCGGGCGAGGATACGGCGACCATCCAGGAGATCCACCTGGCGATCGAGCACGCCGTCGCCGACTACGTGGACGCCTGCTTCGCCGCCGCCTTCGCCGCCTCCGCCTCCGCCGACTCATGAGTCCGGCCGGGCCGACGGAGGACGCCGCAATCGCCGGGCTCGCTCCGCCGGAATCGTTCCTGGAGATGGCCGACGCCCTCGAAGCGCGAGGCTACCAGGCGTGGGCCGTCGGCGGCGCCATCCGCGATCACCTGCTTGGGCACCGGCGCGGTGATTGGGATCTCGCAACGGATGCACATCCTCAGGAGGTCCAGCACCTCTTTCGCCGGACCGTCCCTCTCGGCATCGAGCACGGCACGGTCGGAGTGCTGGCGGACGACGGGACGATGTACGAGGTGACGACGTTCCGGCGGGATGTCGAGACTGACGGCCGTCACGCGGTCGTCGACTTTGCCGAGACGATCGAGGAGGATCTGGCGCGGCGTGACTTCACGATCAACGCCATCGCGTGGCAGCCGCGCACGAACGAGATCCGCGACCCGTCCGGCGGGCGGGCCGATCTCGCCGCCGGCATCCTCCGGGCCGTCGGAGAACCGTCCGAGCGCTTCGCGGAGGACTACCTGCGGGTGCTCCGGGGCCTTCGCTTCGCGGGCCGGTACGACCTGCTCATCGACCCCCCGACGCGCGAGGCTCTCGACGAGGCCGTGCCGGGCCTGTCGCGCCTTTCGGCGGAGCGCGTGCGCGAGGAACTGGAAAAGATCATGGCCGCCCCCGCGCCTTCGACGGCTTTGCGGCTCTACCGGGACACGCGGGCTCTGGCGATCTGGTATCCGGAACTCGACGCGGCGGCCGACACGCCCGCCTGGGACGCGGCGCTCGGCGCGATCGATGCGCTGCGCGAGATCCGGCCCCTTCTGAGGGTCGCGCGGCTGCTCCTGGTCGTGCCGGGCGCGGGCGAGGAACCGGACGCGGGCGAGGAACCGATCACACAACTCCTCGAGCGGCTCAAGTTCTCGGGCGCCGCGACCCGGCGGATCCTGGAGTTGCGGCGACACTATCTGCCCTTCGTGAACCCGCTCGACTCTGCGGCGCAGCTCCGCGAGTGGCTCAGTGAAGTCGGGCCGGGCGGGGAGCGCGATCTGTTTCGGCTCCACTTCGCGGCCGCGCGCGGTGCCGCCCGCGCGGCGGGATCGGCCGGCTCTGCTGGCGAGGCCAGCTCCGGCAAGGCGACCCTGCGCGACGACGCGGGCGAACCTGACGACGTGGTCGAACCTGACGACGCGGGCGAACCTGACGAGGCGGCCCGGGGGCTCGTCTACGTATGGCGCCGCGTGCACGACGAGCGACTGAGCGGCGTACCGATCGATCGGTCCGACCTGGCCGTGGACGGCAACGACATGCTCGCGCTCGGCGTCGAACCCGGCCCGTTCATCGGGCTGCTGCTCGACGAGCTGCACGCCATCGTGCTCGAAGACCCGGACCTGAACGAGCGCGAGTCGCTGCTCGACCGGGCCCGCGAGCTCATCGAACTGGCCGGCATGGCGGGAGCCGACGCTGAATGAGCCGGGCCCGCCGGACCTGTTCGGCGACACGCCGGCCGTGCCCTCGGCAGGGCACGAATCGGCTGAACGCCCGGGCCCGGAGGCTCCGCTCGCCGCCCGCCTGCGACCGCGGACGTTCGACGAGTTCGTCGGCCAGGAGGCACTTGTCGCACCAGGTCGGCCGCTGCGGGAACTGATCGATCGGGACCGCCTTCCGAGCCTGATCCTGTGGGGCCCACCCGGGGTAGGGAAGACGACGCTCGCGGGCATCATCGCGACCCTGAGCGGCGCGGCGTTCGAGCCGTTCAGCGCCGTCACCGAAGGCATACCACGCGTGCGGGAGATCCTCGCCATCGCACGCGATCGCCGCCGGGCGACGGGACGCGACACCATCCTGTTCATCGACGAGATCCATCGGTTCAACAAGGCGCAGCAGGATGCGCTGCTGCCGCACGTGGAGTCCGGGGCGATCGTCCTGATCGGCGCGACGACGGAGAATCCGAGCTTCGAAGTGATCGCGCCTCTGCTCAGCCGAACGCGGGTGTTCGTGCTCGAGTCCCTGGCGCCGGCCGCGATCGCGGACCTCTGCCGGCGTGCCCTGGCGGATACAAAGAACGGGCTGGGCGGCAGAGGTCTCGAAGCCGACGACGAAGCGATCGAGCGCCTCGCGGAAATCGCCGACGGGGATGCGCGGCGTGCCCTGAACACGCTGGAGGTCGCCGCCGATCTCGTTGCCGCCGCGCCTTCGGAAGCTGCGGAAGCAGCCGGCGGCGTGATCACCCTCGACGTGATCGAGGCGGCCCTGCAGCGCCGGATCCCGCGCTACGACAAGTCGGGCGACGCGCACTACGACGCGATCTCCGCGCTCCACAAGGCGGTGCGGGGTTCCGACGCCGACGGCGCGCTCTACTGGCTGGCGCGGATGCTCGAGGCGGGGGAGGATCCGCTGTACATTGCGCGGCGCCTGATCCGCATGGCTGTCGAGGACGTCGGCCTTGCCGATCCGGGCGCCCTGCGTCTGGCCCTCGCCGCGCGCGAGACCTACCGGGTGCTGGGCTCGCCCGAGGGTGAGCTGGCCCTCGCCGAGGCGACGCTCTACCTGGCCGTCGCCCCCAAGTCGAACCGCGTCTACTCCGCGTACGGCTCGGCCCGGGCCGCCGCGCGCGAGACGCCCGCCGAGCCGGTGCCCATGCACATCCGCAACGCTCCGACCGCGCTGATGCGGGACCTCGGGCACGGAGAGGGATACGCATACGACCACGACTGGCCGGACGGCGTGGCCCCGCAGAGTTATCTTCCGGAGACACTCGCGGCGTCCCGCTTCTACGAACCGTCGGACCGGGGCAGGGAGGTCGCGATCGGCGAACGGATGCGCCGCATCGAAGAGCTGCGGGCCGAGGCCCGTCGGAGGGAATCATCGCAGTAGACCTGATAGAGCTGGCGCCGCCCGTCGAACGCGCGGTACTCGTGGCCGCTCCCCACTTCGACGAACCCGAGGGCCTCGTCGACGAGCACCTCGACGAACTCGCCGACCTCGCGGACACCGCCGGAGCCACCGTCGTCGCGCGGATGGTCCAGCGGCTCGGCGCACCTAATCCAAAAATGTATATTGGAACGGGTAAAGCCGATCAATTAAAACAGTTATGTGAAGACGAAGAGGCTACGATCGTCGTCTTTGACGAGGACCTGTCGCCGGCCCAGGGCGCGGCCCTTGAAAAGCGGATCGGCCGGCGCGTGATGGATCGTACCGAGCTCATCCTCGACATCTTCGCTCTGCGCGCGAGGACGGCGGAGGCGCGGTTGCAGGTCGAACTCGCGCAGCTCGAGTACCTGCGGACGCGGCTCAAGCGGATGTGGACGCATCTGTCCCGTACGCAGGGCGGAATCGGGACGCGCGGACCGGGCGAGACCCAGCTCGAGACCGACCGGCGGATGATCGACCGCCGGATCACCCGCCTCCGGCGCGAGCTCAAGCAAATCGCCCGGGGTCGCGATACCCGCCGGAAGAGCCGGCGCGAGGAGTACCGGATCGCGCTCGTCGGGTACACGAATGCGGGGAAATCCTCGATCCTCAAGGCCCTGTCGGGGAGCGACGTGTTCGTCGAGAACCGGCTGTTCGCCACGCTCGACAGCGCGACGCGGGCTGTCGAGTTCGACGGGGGCTATCGACCCCTGATCACGGATACGGTCGGGTTCATCCGGAAGCTGCCGCACGGGCTCGTCGCGTCCTTCCGCGCCACGCTTGAAGAGATCGGAGACGCCGACCTGCTCGTGCACGTGATCGACGCCTCGGCGCCCGGGTGGGAGCACCAGGTGGAGGCCGTGGAGGAGGCCCTGCACGAGATCGGGGCGGTCGACCGACCGACGCTCCTCGCGTTCAATAAGATCGACCAGCTCACCCATCCCGAGGAAGAAGCGCTCCGCAGCCGCGCCGCGGAACTGTTCGGCCCCCACGTGTTTACCTCCGTGCGCGAGCCCGAAGGCCTGTCCGAGTTGCGCGACGAAATCAGGCGCCGTGCTGCCGCGGAACGGCCGACCGTGCGCGTCACGGTGCCGGTTACCGACGGCCGGACGATCGCCGAAGCGTACCGCGAGGCGGAAGTGCTCGAGCGCGAGGAAACGGACTCCGACATCGTCTTGCTCGCCCGAGTCCCCGCTGACGTGCTCGGGCGCTGGCGCCAGACGAACGGAATCGTGATTCAGGACACGCCCGCCGGCTGAGCCGCTACTCCCGCTCCCGCGACTCCCGCTCGCACGCCGCCGAAGGCCGTGGTATCCTGCCGCCATGCGTCTCTTCATCAACATCGATCACGTCGCCACCGTCCGGCAGGCGCGCCGTACCGACGAGCCCGATCCGGTCCGGGCGGCGGTGCTCGCCGAACTCGGCGGCGCCGACGGGATCACCGTGCACCTGCGAGAGGACCGGCGGCACATCCAGGACCGCGACGTCGAGCTGCTGCGCCGCACCCTCCGAACGCCGATGAACCTCGAGATCGCCGCGATCGACGCGATGGTCGCGATCGCGATCGCCACCGATCCACACCAGGTGACGCTCGTTCCCGAGCGGAGGGAAGAGGTCACGACCGAAGGCGGGCTGGCGCTCGACGGGGGCGCGGAAGGTACGGAGGACATCGAGGCTGCGGTCCGCCGGCTCGACGAGGCCGGGATCCGCACGTCGTTGTTCATCGATCCCACGGAACCCGCCGTTCGTGCCGCGGCCCGTATCGGCGTCGACGCCGTCGAACTGCACACCGGCGAGTTCGCGAATGCCGCGCCCGCGGACCGGCTGGAACAGGTCGATCGACTGACGGTGGCGACGGAACTCGGGCGCGATCTAGGCCTCGCGGTGCACGCCGGCCATGGCCTGACGTACGAGAACGTGGCGCCCGTGGCGGCCATGCCGAACTGCGAGGAGTTGAACATCGGGCACTCGGTGATCAGCCGCTCCGTGCTGGTGGGCATCGAACGGGCGGTCAGCGAGATGCGGGAGATCATTCGCAAGGCGCGCGGGTGAGACCGGCCACGGGGCCGGC
>JBPCJZ010000168.1:0-16536 GCA_051004775.1 Gemmatimonadota bacterium | reverse complement strand
ACGAGCGTGTCCATGCGAGCGACGACCGACGGCACGGCGGTGATGAGGACCGAATTGGCCCCCTTGTAGGCGACCACCCGGCCGCGACCCGGCGTGGCGAGCGCCGCCAGGGTGCTGGCCACCGAGTCGGCGCTCGCATAGTTGATCCGGAACACCCGGGTCTGCGTCTGGAGCGTGTCGCGCGCCCGGATCCCCTCGAGCTTGTCTACGATCAGGATGCCTTCGGACTGCATCCTCCAGCCAAGCCCCTGCGACGCCAGGATCGCGTCGAGCGCCACGTCCCAGCGCTGATTGCGGATGTCCACGCCGCGCACGGTCACGTCGGCGGCGTCCGTACTCGGCACGATGGAGACGCCTGCGAACTCCGAGAATCCCGCCAGCACGTCGAGCATGCTGGCGCTGTCGTATGCTACCGTGATCCGGGCCGGTTCCTCCTGCAGCACGTTCATCAGATCGGAACGGGGCGTCTCCGGAGGGGCGTCAGCGGTCGGCGCCGGGCCGCGATCTTCCATGGCGAGCGTCTCGCCCTGCGACGAGCTCCAGGACGCAAAGCCGGCCCCCGGATTCGCGAAGCGGATGACGAAGCGGCCCTCGGATGCCTCCGTCTCGTAGGAAGGAAGTCCGGTCAGCTCGAAGACGAGCCGGACGACATCCGGACGGAACTGGCTGCTCCGCATCCGCAGGACACCGCCACGTCCGATCGCGTCGTAGTTGCCCCGCAAGCTCCCCTGCTCCGCGCCGTACAAGTCGACGATCAGCCGGGACGGCTCCGCGAGGAGGAACTCGCGCGCCTCGACGGAAGCGTCGGTGAACACGACGATTTCGGTATCCGCGCCCGACGCGACAACTCGTACTTCCTGGATGTCGGGCGAGCCCAGCACGGGCATGGCGGCCAGCGCCGCGGCGACGATCGGCTGCCATATCATGAGCCCTGCTCCTTGTCTCTGGGTTTCAGCCGTAGCGTATCGCGCCGGCTCACCCCGAAAACGGTGACTTGAAACTCCGCCAGGTCCGGTCGCACGTTCAACAATCTCGCGCCGCCGATCACGTCGCCCTCCCATACCCTATACCTGCGCTGGGTCGCGCGATCCAGGAGGACCGCAATGCTGCCGCGCTGCGGACTGTAGATGACGCCGCTCAGCCCGAGATCCTCGAACCGGGGCCCGAGCTCCTCCCCGGTCGCGAGCGGCTCGAACGGGTCGCGCCGGCCAGTAGCCGGATACTCGAAGACCTCGCGCATGACCACGGCCGACCGGGTCGATTCCTGCCCGGAGGCCGGTGGCGGCGCGGTCACGGCCGCGAGGCCGACGATCATCAGTCCCGCATGAAAAACGCTGTTCCTCATCGTCCTACCAGTCCCCCGCCCTCGTCGCCCGAGGCCTCGTCGCTCGGCGCCGTCGCCGGCGGGGGAGAGGCGTTCGGGTCGAGCACGAAGGTTTCGAGTGTGAAATTCGCCGTCACGAGTTGCCGGCCGCCCGCGGTCACCCCCGTCGGGAGGAGGTCGGTCACCTGCGGCCGAACGATCCTGTCGAAGCGCGCCACGTTGGTGAGGAACTGCCCGATCGCGTGGTAGTCGCCCTCGACCGTCATCGACCACTCCTGTCGCATCAGCGTGCCCGAGCTGTCGGCGAGCGCCGGGGGGAGGGGCTGGATGCTCAACAGCGTCAGGTTGAGCGACTGCGTTTCCGAGGCGATCGCCTCGTAGATCTCGGGCACTTCCGAGCCCTCCGGGACCAGGCGCTCGAGCGCCTCGAGCTGGCGCTCCGCCAGCGCGAGGTCGTCCCGGAGCACCTGCAGATTCCCCACCCGAGTCTCGGCAATCTGATTCTGGGTCTCGAGTTCTTCGACGCGATCCGTCAACTCGACGACCGCCACGCCGCCCGGCCGATGGACGAAGTTGAAGTAGAGGGCCCCCGCCGCCACGGCGAGGATGGCGATGAGCAGCATCATCTGCTTACGCGGATCTTCGGGCAGGAAAGCCAAGTCAGGATCCTGCCACGAGCGGCTCGCTCCGCGTCAGATCCGGCGGCGGGGCTTCGTACCTGACCGTGATCCGGAACGCCTGGGCGGCGACGTTGTCGACGAACTCCTGCTGGCTCCCGATGATCCTCACCTGCCCGACGTAGGGAGATTCCTGCAGGTTTCTCACGAATCTCGTGATCGCCAGCGGATTCGCAGCCAGCCCGTCGATCTGAACTTCGAGGCCCGGAAGCGGCTGCGTCCGCCGGATCTGCGTCAGCCAGGTGTAGGACGGCATCGCGCGGCTGATTTCGTCGAGCAGATGCGGCCACACGAACCGGCCGTCGTCGAGCGCCTTCACCAGTTCGAGCCGTTCGCTGATCGTGCGGTCGCGCCGGCTGAGGCTGTCACTGAGCGAGCGGAGGTCCGCGAGGCGCGTCGAATCCTCCACCGCCGCCTCGAGCCGGGTGTCGAGCTCGGACCGGTCGGAGCGCTGGGAGAACCAGAGCCAGCCGACGACGATCAGCGTAAGCAGGGGAACGATGATCGCGACCCGGGTCCATACGTCGCTCTCCCCCTTCCCCGTGCCGCCGCGTTTGCTGGTGAACCGTGTGAGCGCGGCCGGCAGCGCGAGCCTCTTGCCGCCGCCGCGCCGTGCCTTGCCGCCGTCGGGGTGGAGGTTGACCTCGATCAAGCGGCCTCCCTCAGAGCGAGGCCGAGGGCCAGCATCATCATCGGAGCGAGCATCGCCGCTTCCTGCTCGGCTACGGTGCCGGCCTTTACCTGGAGTTGCTCGAGGGGATTGGCGATCCGCGTCTCCACCCCGAGGCGTTCCGCCAGCGCGTCGGCCACGGCGGGGACGCGGACGCCGCCCCCGCAGAGATAGAGGCGACTGAGCTTCGCTCCGAGCTCCTGCGTCTCGAGGAAGGCCGCCGCGCGCTCGATCCCGCGGGCCACTTCCTGGGCCCGCTCGTGGAGGAACTCGCGCAGTCGTTCGTCCACGTTCTCGCCCCGCAGCACCCTCTCGGCCTCGTCGGCGAGCATCCCGCGCTCGCGCTGCAGGTCGAGCGACAGCCGGCGCGTGCCGAAGCTGATGTCACGCGTGAGCACGGGAATCCCCGCGACGATGATGTTCACCGTGGTCATCTCGTGACCGATGTTCACCAGCCCGACGATGCCTCGCATGGCCTCGGGATAGTTGAGCTCGAGGGCGTTGTGCATCGCAAATGCATCGACGTCGATCACGACGGGGACGAGTTTCGCTTCATCGAGGAGGGCGATCTTGTTCTCGATGAGCTCGCGCTTCGCCGCGACGAGGAGCACGCCCATCTGGAGGCCTTCGCCATCGGGATCGGTGATCTCGAAGTCGAGTTGCACGTCGTCCATGTCGAACGGGACGTGCTGCTCCGCCTCCCACCGGATGACCTCGCGGGCGTCTGGCTTGGACATGCGATCCATCTGGATCGGCTTGATGATGACGTCGCGACCACCGACGCTCACGATTACGTTGCGGGAGTCGATGGCGTGCTCGACGAACATTGCATCGATCGTGGAAGCGACGAGGCCGGGATCCATGATCTCGCCTTCGACGATCGCATCCGAACCGAGCGGATGAATGACCAGCTTCTCGACCACGGGCGCCTGCCCGGAGTGATCGATCACGGCCACTTTCAGGTAGCCGCTACCAATGTCGAGACCCACAGACCGTTTCTTACGGCCGAGGCCGAACAAACCCATGCGCATGCCGATCACTGCAAAGTGGACCGGTTTCCGGCGGGACGCGGTCATTGTAGACGGCCTTACTCGAACCTGTCAAACCCCCCCGGAAACCGGACTAGGGCACCGGCGTCGCCGGTTCGAAGACCAGAGACGCGCCGCCGTCGGGCGGATGAACGGTGACCCGGACGCCGCCTGGCGCGGCGGCGCCCGGGCGCACGTACTCGGCTGTAAACGAGTCGCCCGCCACCACGACCACGAAGGATCCCGAGTCGCCCGGCGCGAGGCCACCGCGCACCCGATCAGCGGCCCGGATCGCCGCGGAGGCGCGCCGGCCTTCGAACGCTGCCAGGCGGGCGGATCGCGAACCGGCGAAGACCATCCCGGTAGCCGCTACGGCGCCCAGCGCGAGGAGGCAGAGCGCGGCGAGGACATCCACCAGCGCGAAGCCGTCCTGGCCGCGCGCGATCAGGAGAGCCGCCGGACGCTGTCCACCCTCAAGCGTCCGAGAAAGTTGCAGATGATCCGAATCGACCGATTGCCCCGGTACAGGTAGACGCTCCCCGGCGCCGCCTGGCCGCGCGCGTTGAAGCGCAGGGTTGCCGGCTTGACGCGGAGCGAATCGAGGTCGAGGCGTTCGGGGCCGGTCAGTTCGAGACCGCCGAGCGGCGTACCGTCGTCGGCCGTCAGGATCAGCGCCGGACCCGACCGCGTGAGCCGAACGGGCTCGCGGCGGCTCACGGCCAGGCGACGCGCCGCCGACAACTCGGACTGGACCCGGCGAGCCGCCGAGCGAAGAGCGGCCGCTTCCCGGAACTCCGCCGTTCCGGACCAGCCGAGCGCGAGCAGCGTCGCCGTCAGCACCAGGACGATCGACACTTCGGGCAGGGTGAAGCCGGCGACTCCCCACCGCGTCCGACGCATACGCACCTCCCCGGGTAGATGACACTCCGCTCGCGGCGGCGGGAGCCGGCCGCGGGATGCGGGATCGGCTCGGACCGGGGGAAGAGAAGGCCGCGGTATCAACCGGGCGTCAATCCGCCTCGGTGTTCGGGAGCGCGGAGAACCCGGACGGCCGCCAGAGCGGGCGCGGGCGCCACACGTGGATGAATCCGTCGGGCGTCGGCGTGTCGGCGTAACCTTCGAGGAGCGGCTCCCTGACGCCGGGTAGTCGCCAGAAGTAGGCGAACAGAAGGTCGTCGACCCCGTCGCCGGGCGATATCGGCGGCCGGATGTCGATGTCGGTGATCACGAAGGGGACTCGGCGCGCCTCGAGGTCGGCTCGCAGACCGGCGGGATCCCACGTGCCGCTCTCCGCGAGCGCGCCGAACGCGAAGGGGTCGTTGAGGTAGGGCCGCCCACCCTCCTCGATGAGGGACGGAAAGAAGTCGACGCCGACGAGGGGCGTCCCGCCCGCGAACCCGTCGAGGCGGAGCGTAGCGCTCCGGACCGCCTGACCGAGTTCGCCGGCGACCGAGGCGGCGGCCCGCGCCCCGCCGATCCCGAGCAGGAGCAGCACCGCGAGCGGCGCCCATCTGTTCCACGCCGGGACGGAGACGGTCGCCACGTTCGGAGAGACCTCCGCGGTCCCGAGCGGCGACGGCGCCCAGGGAGGCCGCGGAGACCGCAGGAGGCCCACGACGATGAGCGCCGTGAGGGGTTCGAGAAAGTAGTTCACGCTCGCGCCGGTCTTCATCGTCGCCGCCCCGTGCAGCAGCGCGCCGAGCCCGAGCCACAGCTCCGGGAACTCGACACGCAAGCGTCCGCGCACGGCGAAGGCCACGAGGGCGACCAGCGGCACCCAGAGTTCGGGCCGACTGGCGCGCAGCACGCGGCCGGCGCCGGTGAGCGAGCCCGAGTCGACAACCGCGCCCAGTACGTGCCGCAGGAAACCTCCGTCCGTGGCCGACTGAAGCAGTAGAACCACCGGCACCGCCAGCAGGCCGAGGAAGGCATAGTCCCGCGCGGCGCTACGGGAGTCACCCGAGCGGACCCGGTGGATCAGCAGGGCCAGCGGCGCCGCGACGAAGCTCTGCTTCGTGAACGCGGCCATGGCGAAGCACGCGAGCGCCGCCGCGCTCGTGCCACGCCGGGGCGGCCCGAGGACGAACCAGACGCCGATCATGGTCCATCCGAGGGCCAGCATGTCGGTCTGCGCGGCGGCGAGTTGACGGTACACGCCCGGGTGCACGAGCGCCGCGCCGAGGAGCACGACGAACCACGAAGGATCCGCGCCCCAGCGGCGTGCGAGGCGGACGAGCACGATGCCCGCCGCGACCGCCGCCACGAGCGACACCAGCCGCGGCGCGAGGAGAATCGCCTCCGAGCCGAGCGTGCCCGAGAGCGCGCCGCTCGTGAGAAAGTACCCGGGGGGATAGAGCGTGAGCACGAGCGGCGCAGCAGCCCACTCGGAAGGATACAGCGCCGCGAGACCACCCGCGCGCTGGGCCGCGAGGCTCCCCGCAATGATCCCTTCGGCATAGTTGAACAGCACGTCCGAGCGGTAGGCCCGCACGACCGCCAGCGCGAGGCCGAGCAGGCCGATGCCGCCGAACACTCCTACGAGAAACCGCTGGAGCAGCGCGTCGCGCGACACCGGCGAGCCCCGCCGGATCAATCGGCGCTCACACGCTCGTGGAGCGGCGCGGGCACCCTCTGTGCGGCCCCGTCTCCAAAATTGCGGTAGCGCGACACGACCCACGCCGGGCGGGCCTTTGTCTCGCTGTAGATCCGGCCGATGTACTCACCGATGATACCGACCGACAGAAGCTGGATGCCCCCGATGAACAGTATGGCGGTCATGGTCGACGCCCAGCCGATGATCGCCTCCCCGGAAATCAACCGCTTGTAGAGCACGTTGAGGAGCACCACGAAGGCGATGCCGGACACGAGGAATCCGAGAAAGGTGGCGAACTTCAGCGGCAGATCGGAGAACGCGAAGAACGCGTCGAACGCCATGCGGACCAGGCGGCGGGGAGACTGTCGCGGCTCCCCGGCGAAGCGCTCCGCCCGCTCGAACTCGACGCCCGTCTGTCGACCGCCGACGTAGGCGCGGAGGCCACTGACGTAGCGGCTTCGCTCCGGCATCCCATTGATGAGATCCACCACCGAGCGATCCATCAGCGAAAAGTTGCCGGCGTCGGCGGGGATGTCCACCGAACTCACGCTGCGGAGGACCCGATAGAACAGGGAGAACATCGCTCGTTTCACGATGCCTTCCTTCCGCTTCCGCTTCACGGCATATACGACTTCGAAGCCTTCTTCCCAGCGCTCTATCAGGCGCGGGATCACTTCGGGCGGATCCTGCAGATCTCCGTCCAGCAGGACGACGGCGTCCGCGTCGGCCATCGACAGGCCGGCGGCGATCGCGAGCTGCTGCCCGAAATTGCGAGAGAGGTGGACGACGCTCACGCGCTCCTGTTCCGCGGCGAAACGAGCCAGGTGCTCCGCGGAACCGTCCGCGCTCCCGTCGTCCACGTAGATGATCCGCCAGTCGAACGGCAGCGACTCCAGCACGGTTCGCAGCCTGCCGTTCAGCTCGGGCAGGATGTCCTCTTCGTTATAAATCGGCACGACGGCGTCGAGTCTCTTCACGGTGCGTCTCCGGAGTCGGCCACTGGCCGGTTCTCGTTGCTGGCGTCCCACGCGTACAGGCCGGCGAGTTCCACGCCGTCCAGTTCGGCCGCGAGCAGCGGCGGCACGCTATCATATACGGCCGCCCAGCGCGGCTCGAGCAAGGCCCGCCTGGCGAGGAGGAGGACGTAGTCGGCCGGCAGCTCGTCCGTGAACCGGAGGTCCTCTCGGAGCAGGCCCAGGGCCTGGAGTTGCTGATAGTACTCCGGGTTCGGATGCGCGAACACGACCGCCCGTTCGGGAAGGGCCCCGTCCAGCCGCTCCCGGAACGACGCGGTGACGGCGTCGAACCAGTAGGTCGCCTCCATCCCCGCCCGCGATGCGCCGCGCGCCCCGCCGACCAGCTCTCCATACCACGACAGGTAGTACGGCCTCGCGTGAAGCATGCCGAGCACCGTGGGAAAGAAGAAGAGGGAGGCCACTACGGCGATGGCTGCCGTCGCCGCCACGCCCCGGAACCGGCGACGAACCGCCGCGCCCAGGGCGCCGAAGCCGATCCCGGCAAGTACGGCGACGAAGGGGAACATCGGCAGCCACAGCCGCACACCGTCGTGGTTCGGCGAACTCGGCAGTGCGAGAAGTCCCCACCAGAACAGCATCTGCAGGAGGCAGAGAGCAACGAGCGTCCGCGTCTCGCCCCGCCGCCGAAGGGATCCCAGCGCCAGGAGGGCCAGGGCGAGGGTCGCGACCGGCAGCGTGATGATCGTCATGACGATCGCATGGTGCCACGGGACGACGAACGGATGGATCCGGCCGAAGTAGAACGTGGAGATCGGCACCGCCGCTTCGCGATTCAGGCTCTCCGCGACCAGCCGGCCCTGGTAGGCGATCGGATCGTGCCAGGCCGCCGGATTGACGATGACGGCCACCAGCATCGCCAGGGCCAGACCATAGACGAACGCCGTGATCGATCTCCGGTTGCGGCCGAACAGGACGGCCCAGGCGATGAACGGGACCGGGAGCAGGAGGCCCGTGAACTTCGTCGCGAAGGCGAGCCCCAGCATGGCGCCCCCTGACACGAGCCAGCGCCGGCCGCCTCCCCGCACGTACAGGAAGAAACCCATCGTCGCGGCAAACCAGAACAGCGAAAGCGGCACATCGGTAGCCGCGATGAGGCCGTGCCCGTACATCCGGGGCATGAGGAGCAGGGCCGCCCCGGCCGCGAACCCGCCCGCGGGCCGGACGAGGAGGCTGGTCAGGGCGGCGACGAGCCCGACCAGCACCGAGAACATCGCCAGGTTTGAAGCGCGAAATCCCGTGAGCGCTCCGAACCTGCCGCCGATCAGCGACTCCGTGAAGGCCATGCCTTCCTTGTAGACAGGCGGATGAGGGTTGTAGTACCGGTCCGTGTCCCACGCCGCCTGGATCTCGTCGGCGGAGAGAGCGCGCGCGTCGCCCGACGCGACTCTCGACGTCCACTTTTGGATGCTCCGGGCGGACTCGAAGTAGCGGGGTTCATCCCACGTCACCCCGACTTCGGACAGCTGCGGGAAGCCGGTGGCGAACGTGACGGCCGCGAACACGGCGCCCAGCGCGAGGGCCGCCCGCCGTACCGGCGTGGCGAGTCCGGCGGCCGCTGGACCGCTCACTCGCGAAGCCTGTACGCGCGGAACAGCGGCACGCCGGCGAGGCTGATCTCGTAGGCCGGTGCGCCCCCGTACAGGAACAGCGCGCGGTCGACAGGGCGCCACACGGCTTCGCGATTGAGTACGAAGACGAAGTCGGCCGCCGCCGCCGGGCGCGGCAGGACGATCGGCAGAACGCTTCCGGCCCGGCAGGACAGCGTCTCTCGGGTGGACCCGTCGGGGCCGACCACGTCGGTCTCGACCCGCCAGCGAGGCGCGTAGCCCTGGGCCTGGTAGAAACACAACTCTTCCGCCATGAATCCCGGATCGACGACGGCGTCGTCCGGAATGATCCGCGCCAGGTCTAGAAGCACCCGCGGGCTGAACGCTTCCTTGAGATTCGTGACCTCGAGGCCCCGGGCTTCCGCCCCCGCGGTCCCCCCGACCAGGAAGTTCGCGTAGGACAACTGATAGGGATGAACTCGTGCGGTGACCGCGCCGGCGGGCGCGATCACCCCGATCACGACCAGGGCCTCGATCCACGGCCTACCGACCGAGGGCAGCCTGGCCGCCAGCCAGTCGATCGAACGCAAGACTCCGAACCCGACGAGAACGCACTGAAACGGAAGCGCCGGTAGAAAGAGCCGGACGCCGTCGTGCAGGGGCGCCGAGGGCAGGAGCAGGGCCGCATAGAGGACGCCCATGTTCAGGAGGCAGAAGGAAACGAGCCACGATCGGCGGATTCCGGCCAGCCCGACGACTGCCGCCGCGAGGAGGCTGGGGGGGATGACGATGAGCGTCCATACCCACGGATAGTGAAATGGCGGTCGAAACTCGTAGATCCTCCCGAAATACTCGGTCCGCAGCCGGGTCATCTCTCCTGCGGCGCGAGCCGTTCCCGCTCCGAAGTAGTCCGACAGGGCCACTTCGGGGGCTATCCACGCGACCGGATTGACCGCGAAGAACAGCGTCACGCCCGCCAGGGCGGCGATGAACACGGCCGGACCCAACTGGCGGGGACGCCGGGCCAGGAGCCAGGCGGCGAGGACGGGGACGAGCAGGAGTCCCGAGAACTTCGTCGCCGCCGCCGCCCCCGTGAGAAGTCCGGCGGCAACGAGCCAGCCGATGCGGCGCGTCCGCTCAAAGACGACGATCGATGCGCCGGCTCCGAACCAGAACAGCGTGAGAAACAGGTCGGTATGGGCAAGGTGGCCGTGGGCGAACAGGGTCGGATATACCAGCGTCGCCAGGCCCGCCGACAGCCCCGCGAGCCGGGAGCGCAGCGACCAATGCGTGAAGACCGTCACCCAGGCGATGAGCATGGCGTACGCGAGCATGACCGCGATGCGGTAGGCCGTCAGCGTGTCCGTCCAGCGGTGCGCCAGCAACCAGGTGAAACCGCTGAGCTCCCGTGCCACCGGCGGATGTGGCAGGCGGGGAAGGTACCAGCGCCACGCCTCGAACACGGTCTCGGTATCAAGCGCCGCCGTGGGGCGGCCGGAAAGCACCCCGGAGAAGAATTCCCGGAACCAGGCGAGCAAGCGGAGCGACGAAGCGAAATAGTTGCCGACGTCGCTGCCGATGCCGTAATCCGGGGCCGTGATCCATGTGAGGACGAACGCGAGCGTGGCCAGGAGCAGCGACATCGTCCCGAGCTTCGGGGGGATCTCCCGGAAATCACGATTCGACGTGCGGCTCCAGTCGATCACGCGGCCGCCCTCCGGCGTGAGCGCCACAGCAAGAGGATCCACCCGGCGATGCCGAGGCAGGTCATCCAGGCGCCCGTGCGCAGGCTGCGCGGGGCGAAGACGAACTCCACGTCGGCTTCGCCCGCCGGAATCTCCACGGCCCGGAACACCCCGTTGGCCCGAAGCAACGTGGCCAGCTGGCGATCGACGTAGACGCGCCAGCCGGGGTACCAGCGATCGAGCAGTACGAGAACGCCCGGTTCCCTGCTGCGGGTGACGAGCCGGACGCGCTCGGCCTCCCACGTCGCGGCGACGATCCGGCCCCTGGCGGACGCCCGCGGCGGCGCGGCGCCCACCCCCTCCAGCACGACCCTGCGAATCGGCAGGTTCTCCCCGAGCGCACGCTCCAGGGCGCGTCCGGGTCCGTCCGCGACTTCCCAGCCGTCCGCCAGGAATGCTCGGGGCAGCGGGTCCGGGACCTCGAAGAGGCGAATCGGAAGCTCCGGATTGCGGGCGATTTCGCGCAATGCCGGGATTGAATCGGCGAGAGCCGTCGGGTCGGCGTAGAAGCGCACGTTCATCAGCTGCAGGTAGCGGAGCGGACTACCCCAGCGGTGGATCGCCGCATCGTGGGTCATCGCGACCGACTGGAGCTCGACGCCCTGGAGTCCGTCCTGCTGCAAGAAGCCGAAGGACTGGGCCGCGTTTGGGCCGAGCGCCTGCAGATTCAGGTACGTGTTCGAGAGGTCCGCCGCTCCGGTCACCCGAGCCGCCTCGCCCATCGCGGCGGTCACCGGCGTCCCCCGGTACCGATACTCGTCACGTCGGTCGAGCCGCTGCCCGAGCACGTCGGCGGCCCATGGGGTCGAAGTGTAGATCGAGCGCTCCACCGACGGATTCACGGGCCGGTGCGCGACCGCCAGGTCGAGTACCGCGAGCGCGACCACGATCCATGCGACCCGCGCGGGCCGCAATCCCCCGCGGCCGCACCACGCCAGTGCCGCTCCCGCGGCGAGCGCGAGGGCGGCCAGGCGGAACGCGGTCGCCCCGTACAGGCGCCCGGCTTCCACCGCTTCTCCGCAGAGCAACGGCCCGCCGTCGCCTCCGCAGAGGATCGACGGGAGGCTCGGGCGCCACAGCAGGGCGACACCGACGACGAGGTAGATCCCTCCGATCCAGGCGAGGGCGCGGGCGGGAGCTCGGTTCGACGGCTCTTCCCGCCAGCGGTCGAAACCGGCGGCGGCGAGGAACGGGAACCCGAGCGAAGCGAGCACGGCGAACTTCTCGGGATACCGCAGAGTCCGCAGGGGAGGAAGCAGCTCGAAGAACGACCGGTAAATCGGCGTGTGCGCCCCCAGGGCAAGCACGAGGCCGAGGACCGCGAGAGCGCCCCAGAACCAGCCCTCGCGGCGCGGCACCGCGCCGAATCCGCGCGCCCAGAACACGCCGACTAGCACGCCCGGATAGAGGCTGAGGATCCATGGAACGCGCGCATGGGCCATGAACCGTGTGCTGAACCCGAGGTCCCCGGCGCCGAGGGCCGGCGGAAGTACGATATGCAGCAGACCGGCAGGATCCTGCGATCGGGGGGCTGCGAAGCCGAGATCGAGCGGAAGCGTGCGGACGGACTGGCCCACGAATTCGACGAACGGAACCATCTGAACGCCGGCGGCGAGCACGGCGAGGATCCCGGCGGCGCCGAAGGCGAGGGCCTGCCGCAGTCCGCTTCCGGCCAGCCCTCCGTTCCGCGCCGCCCCGCTTTCGCGCAGCAGGCCGTGGGCAAAGACGACCGCGAGGATCAACCCCAGGAGCTGCGGTTCGCCGCCCAGGAAAGCGGCGGTGCAGGAGGCGGAGAACAGCACGAGTCGGGACCCCGACCGGTCCCGGCGATAGAGGGACCAGGTGAGCAGCAGCCACGGCGCCCAGGCGGCGGTCTGGAGGTTGTTGAGGAAATTGCCGAGTGAAACGAAAAACCCCCCCAGCATGAACGCCAGCGCTCCGAGTACCGCGGCGGACGGCGTCCGGCCCTCGTGGCGCAGCACCAGCAGCCAGCCCCAGCCGGCAAAGAGGAAGTGGAGCACGACGATCCAGTCGACCGACACGGGAAACGGCAGGACGAGCAACGGGAGCGATCCCGGATAGAGTACGCCGGGCTGGAGGGTCGCGAAGAAGGGCTCGCCGCCGGCCGTCAGGGGATTCCATAGTGGGAACCGGCCCGCTCGGAGCGCCTCGGCCAGGTACTGTTTCATCGGGTAGAAGAAGGGCGTCATGTCCCGCCCGAAGAAGCTCTCGCCCCCCAGGATCACGGGGTAGAACAGGAGCAGAACCGCCCCCGCCAGCGCGCCGGCGTACGCGACCGCCGCCCGTCGTTCGCGGGCGCCGCCCGACGAGGATGGGTCCATCACGCAAAAAGAGCGCAGCGGGGTGCCCCGCTGCGCTCTTCATGCCGAGTCCGAACCGCGGACCCGCAACCCGGGGTCACTAGTTCTTCTGGATCTTGCCTTCGATCGAGCTGCCGGTTCCGACCTGGAGCCAGAAGCTGTTGTCCGACGCCGTGTGCGAGGCGGTCGCCGCATAACCAGCCGTGCTGGCGGCCGACACCGACACGCTGATGCCCGTGCTGGTCGTGAAGTTGCCCGTGGCGATGGCGCCAGGACCGTACGTCTGCGCATCGGAGAAGTACGCCTCCTGCGCGGACATGGCGTTGCGGAGATCGCTCTTGGCGGTCGCGTCGAACGCGCGTTCCTTGGTGCTGGCAAACTGCGGGATCGCGATCGCGGCCAGAATGCCGATGATCACGACCACGATGAGCAGCTCGATCAGGGTAAAGCCCTGGCGTCCCTTCAGCATCGTTCCCCCTGGTGTTCGGTGACGTAGACTACCGGTGAGCCACCCCGGTCAGGGCAACGCATGTTCCGCATTCGGGTCGACTTCGCCAACTGACTGTCAGACAACGACTTGAATCGATTGTAACGGGATTTCCATGGTGCCTCGAGCTCGGGGAAGTCTCGCAAATTGCGAGGCGCGCCGCATTCCGAGTGGCTCGCGCGCGCATGCGCGCGAGGGCGCGGTCTGGCTAGCGCTCGAGATTCGTGCGGGCGCCGCGCAGCCCCTCGACCCTAGCGGGTCCTGCCGTCGAATCGGCGCGGGCGATGGCGGAGTCGAGGGCGGCCAGGGCGGCGGCGGTGCTGTCGATCTCCGAGAGGGCGCGCGCGAGCTGGGCCCACTGGACCCAGCCGTCGGAGCCGAGGCGGATGGCGGTGCGCCAGGAAGCCGCGGCATTGCCCGGCTGGTCGAGGGCGAGCTGGGCGCGAGCGCGCAGGTCGAAGAAGACGGGCAGGGCGCCGAAGGTCTCGAAGCCGTGCTGGGAGACGCGGAGCGATTCGCGTGCGTTGCCGACGCCGAGCTCCGCGACGGCGAGGCCGATGACGTTGAGGAGCAGGTCGTCGTGCAGTTCGAAGGCGGGGCGGAGCAGCTCGAGGGCGCGCTGGTACCGGTGCATCGAGAGGTAGAACGAGCCGATGTTGGTCAGGAGGAGCGCGTCGCGGTCGTAAATCCTGCTGGACAGCTCCCAGTGGTAGATCGCGCGCGCGGTATCGCCGTCCCCCGCCGCGAGCACGCCGGCGTTGTACTGGGCGCGATAGGACTCCGGGTGGTCGCGGATGACCGAGTCGACGACGCTCTGGCTGGTCTTCCAGACGGGATTGCGTGCTATGGTGAGCGCGCCGAAGAGGACGATGCACCCTGCGGCGGCGACCCACGCGATGCGCCGTGCCCGTTGCGGAGACGCGGCTTCCGCCCGGCGCACGAGCGAGTCCCATGCGAACGCGATGAGGAAGGCGAGCGCGACCGAGGGCAGGTATAGAGTGCGCTCTGCGAGCACGACACCGATGGGGAAGAGCAGGTTCGAGACGGGCAGGATCGCGATGAAGAACCAGGCGGCCGGCAGTCCGACGCCCGGGCGCCAGGGCGTGACAGCCGCAAGCAGGACGAGTCCGCCGAGAATGGCGGCGCCGAGGCCCATCATCGGCGTGATCCCGCCTTCGATGGGCAGGATCACGCCGGGCGCGTAGTCGGCGGACAGATCGATCGGAAGGAAGAGCAGCCGCATGTACTCGGGCCATGCGCGCAGGGCGGTGAAGACCCGGTACTCCCCGCGGAGGAACGGGAACTGGGGACCGGCATCGTGGCCGGCGATGCTGCCGAGGACGCTGTAGCGGATGGCGAGGTACGTGCCGGCCAGCGCCGCGAGCAGCAGGAACGAGGGGACGAGCCAGTCGACGTGCCGGCGCAGGTAGTCGCGCAGCGTCAGCGGCGAGCGTGCCATCTCGAGCGCCGCCAGCATGCCGGGGAGCACGATGGAGTGCTCCTTGGCGAGCAGTCCCATCGAATAGAGCGCGGCGATCGCGAGCAGTCGTCGCAGCCCGAGCGGCTCGTTCGGCCCCCGGCCGAGGAAGACGATGCAGCCGCCGACGACGGAAAGGCCCGCCCACAGCTCCGCTTGACCGACGATGTTGGCGACGGCCTCGGTGTGGACCGGATGTACCGCGAAGACGAGCGCGCCGACAAGAGCCGCTTCGAGCGAGGCGAAGCGCCGCACGAGCAAGAGCACGAGTACCGACACGGTCGCGTGCATGGCGACGTTGACGAGATGGAAGAGCCAGGCGGCGCCCCCGGTCAGCACCCACTGCACCGCGAAGGCGAGCACGGTGAGCGGACGGTACAATCCGAGCATCTCGCCGTGCGCGGGCCAGTAGGGCGTACCCACGATCAGGCCGAGATCGTCGAGCTGGTGCAGGCGCGGATTCACGCGGATGATCCGCCAGTCGTCGAACGCGAACTGGTTGGCGAGGCTGTTGGCGTAGACGACGATCGAGAGCAGACCGATCAGCGCGAGCGCGCCGCGAGGCTCCGCCAGCCGGGCGCGGAGCCACGCGAAGCGACCGGTGCCCGTCCCCGACTGGAACAGCGAAGCCGGAGGCGCTTCAGCCATTCGGCTGGTCGTGGTACCGCGGCGCCTTCGGCGACAGCAGGTTCGTGCGCGTGATGTGCCAGAGCGCGGCGGCGCCGTCGCGCCAGCCTATCTTCTTCCCTTCCGCGTAGGTCCGGCCACTGTAGCTGATCGGTACCTCGTAGATGCGCGCGCCCGCCTGCGCGAGACGCGCCGTCAGCTCGGGCTCGAAGCCGAAGCGCTGCGAGCGCAGCGGCAACGTCTTCATCAGATCCGCCCTCACCATCTTGTAGCCCGTCTCCATGTCGGTGAGGTTCAGGTCCGTCAGCATGTTCGACAGGAGCGTGAGCAGGCCGTTGCCGACGCTGTGCCAGAAGTAGAGGACGCGGTGCGCTCCGCCGAGGAATCGGCTGCCGAATACCGCGTCGGCGCGGCCGTCCAGAATCGGCTCCATCAGGCGCGGCAGCTCGCGTGGGTCATACTCGAGGTCGGCATCCTGCACGACGATGATGTCGCCGCTCGCGCGCGCGATGCCCGTTCGCACTGCGCTCCCCTTCCCCGAGTTGCGCTCGTGCAGGACCAGGTGGTCGATGATGCGCTCGCGTTCGAGCCGCACGAG
This sequence comes from Gemmatimonadota bacterium, assembly GCA_051004775.1. Classification (GTDB taxonomy): domain Bacteria; phylum Gemmatimonadota; class Gemmatimonadetes; order Palauibacterales; family Palauibacteraceae; genus JARFPW01. The sequence continues at coordinate 405 of JBPCJZ010000168.1, read as the reverse complement.
CACTTCGCGCGTGCCATCGGTGGATCCATCGTCCACGCAGATGATCTCGACATCGAGTTCCGAGGCGAGCGCGCGCACCCGACCGACCGACGCCTCGACCGTCGCGAACTCGTTGAAGACTGGCATGACGACGCTGAGCTTCATGACTCGGCCACTCCGTAGCGATTGAGCTTTCGATAGAGCGTGGACGGATCGATGCCGAGCACTTCGGCGGCCCGCGCCTTGTTGCCGCCTTCCGCCGACAGGACCCACATGATGTACGCCCGCTCGATGACCTCGAGCGTGGGATTGGGCGGCGGGCCCTCCCCCACGAGCGGCAGCGCCGGCTGCTCGAGCACGCGCTGCGGCAGGTGCTCGACGTCCATTACGCCGTCCGGCGCGATGATGGCCGCGCGCTCGAGCGCG
>JBPCJZ010000167.1:0-13031 GCA_051004775.1 Gemmatimonadota bacterium | reverse complement strand
GCTGGACGGTTTCGCGAGGCGCATGGCGGGTTCGCGCGTGCTGTTCTGGGCTCCCTTCTTCGATCCGCTGCAGGATGACCCCCGCTTCCAGGAGCTTCTGCGCGCCGGCAACCTCGGGGGCCGGCGGCCCGTGCGGGCTCCGCCAGATTGACTTCGAGGAACGCGAGCTGACTCTCCCCTCCGTCATCCACGGCTGACGACAGCACGACGGCTGCCTGACGTGGCTCGCCCATCATCTCTCTGCGTCGACGAACACTCCGGATGTGCCGGGTGCGGACCGACGAGATTCTCGCAGGGAGGTCGTCATGCTTGCTGGGCGAAGGACGTTGCGTCGGGTCGTGACTTCGTGGTTCGTGCTGGGGTTCATCGCGCTGGTGTCGGGCTGCGACCTGATGACGGCGCCGGGACAAGAGGAGAGCCCCGTGCAGATCCGCGTTGCGGAGAGCGACGACGGTGCCACTGCCTCCGACGGGGGCCAGAACGATGCCGGGGGCGCCGACCAGACCGCACGGCCGAGGAAGCGCAGCGAGGTCGTAGCCGAATGAGAAGGGACGGCGAGGCCGCCGGCATTGTCTGCGCCGGCGGCCTTGAACTCTTGTCGCTACTCCGGGTCACGTCCATCATAGTGACTTTGGAATTGACTTTGGAAATGAATTTGCTACATTCCTCCCATGCCGAGATCCGTGCGTGAACCTATCCAGGTTTACCTGACATCAGACGAGCGAGGCGCCCTCGATCGCTGCGCCACGGAGATGGGTGTGTCGCGTTCCGAGGTCCTGCGGCGGGGTCTGGAGGCATTGGGCGGACCGCCGGGCGGGCGGGCCATGGACACGGGTGACGGTGACTCTGAAGGAGTTGCCGTGCTCACCCCCGCCCGGGCCGGGCCGGGTCCCGCACCGCCTTCCCTGCCCGTTGCACCTCTGGCTGAACTGCTGAACGAGCTCGACGAGGATCGCGCGGAGCGTTGATTTACCTCGATTCCTCCGTCGCCCTCGCGCACCTGCTCGCCGAAGACCATCGCCCCCCACCGGCGTTGTGGGAGGAGGATCTCGTGGCCAGTCGATTGCTCGAGTACGAGGTCTGGAATCGGGTGCACGATCGCGGGCTGACCCGTAGCCACGGCGACGCGCTGCGGCTACTGCTCGCTCGGATCGCGTTCCTGGAACTGACTCGACCCGTGCTGACGCGCGCTCTGCAGCCTTTCCCTCGAGCGGTTCGCACGCTCGACGCGCTTCACCTCGCGTCCGCGGGGTTCCTGCGCGAGACTGGGGTCGAGGTGGCACTGGCTACCTACGATGCCCGGATGCGCGAGGGGGCGAAGGCGATGGGACTGCCGCTCCACCCGGTCTAGCGACGGAGCCTACTCCCGAATCCGGCAGCGGAGAGTAGAGCACGCCGCGGGACGCTATCTGACGACTATGGGGAAAGCTCGCCCATCATCCTCCTGCGTCGTCGAGCATCCGGATCTGCCGGCGCGTCTCTACAGTCTCCCTTATGGTCTCTCGACAGACGTTCCGATCGGCTCGGTAGCGGGTCGGTTCCGCCTTCGGAGGCAAACCGGACATCAGCGCGGGCGAGTGCGCCGGCTTCGTTCACGCACGCTCCTCGGGCCGCGTCGGTCCCTCGGGCCGCCGCGGTCGGTCCGCGGATCCCTCTTGCCTGACATCGTCTGGAACGCCGCTCCGCTCACGCGCGGCGCTCACCCAGTCGCGGGCTAGCTCACCAGCCGTCTCCCGGGCACCCAGCCCGAACGCGAGCGCGGCCGCGACGGCCACCGCTCCGAGGAGGAGACCGAAGGCGAGCACGATGATCTCGTTCGCCACGCCCATCTGACGCAATGCGATCGCGCCGGCCAGGATGAGGATGGCGGCGCGCGCGATGGAGGCCAGCAGCCGGGCCTCCCTGGCACCGCTCGACTCGATGGCACGCGCCGCGAGGCCGGCAAGCCAGAGACCGAGGCCGAAGATGACCAGACCCAGCAATACCTGGCCGGCGAACACGAGGAACTCCGACACGAGCTCGGCAAGCTGGGCGAATCCCAACAGCTCGAGCGCCTCGATGCCCGCGAACAGGAGGATGCTCGCCAGGAGCACGTGCCCGGCCACTTCCGAGGGTCGCATGCCCTGGACGGCGGCCCGCGCCGATGGCGTGTCCGGCCCGCCGGCCCCCGCACGTTGCCCCGAGGATACGGGTCCGCTCGAGGCCGCCGCCCGCGACACCGATCCGGTGCCTGCCAACCGTCTGAACAGCCGGTCGAAGCCGACACCCTCGAGGAAATTCGTCGCAAGGTTCGCGACGATGCGCCCCACGGCGTAGGCGATGGCGAGTACGAGGACGGCGGCGAAGACCTGCGGAAGTGCGAAGAGTACCGTGTCGAGCATGCGGCTCGCGGGTTCGGTGACCGCGTCGAGCTCGAGCGCGTTGAGGGCTGCCACGACTACCGGTATGAAGATGAGGACGTACACGACGAGCCCGACGAGCCACGACAACTTCTGGTCGCCGAGCAGCGCCGAGACGCCCAGACGGTCGCTCGCCTCGTCCGTCCCCGCAGCGGCGAGCAGGTTGGTGACGATCCGGCGAACCAGGCGCGCGACGAACCAGCCGATCAACAGGATCAGTCCGGCCCCGAGAAGGTTCGGCAGCACCCCGAGTAGCTCGTTGGTCATCTCGCGCACCGGATCGAGCAGACCGCCCAGATCGAGCGCGCTGAGGATCGCCGGCAGGAAGAGCAGATACACGAGCCAATGCACGGCCTCGGCTATCGAGGTTTCGACGGATACGGCCCTATCGGCGCGCTCGGGATCGAGGTCGGCCCCCTCGGCGACCCGCTGGTCGACCCCGGCTCCCGCAAGAACCCGCGATATCACCAGGCGCACTGCATTGGCCACGAGCCAGGCGATGGCCAGCAGCAGCAGCGCGCCGAGCAGGTTCGGAAGGAACGCGAGCAGCTCGCTCAGAAACTCGTTGACCGGACGGGTGATGGCCCCGAGCTCCAGTGCATGGAGCGTCGCGACCAGCACGAAGATCATGAGGAACCAGAACACGATCTTTCCGGTCCAGCCGCTTACGTCGATGCTGCCCGGTTGGTCGGCGCGGAACACGCGGCGGGCTAGCCGGTCGTCCCATTTCGTCCGGGCCAGGGCCCGGCGTGCGAGTGCCGATACGCCCCACGCGACGAGCGTGCCGACCAGCAAGATGGCTATCGCGGCCAGAAGCTCCGGCAGAAACGCGAGCACGTTGCGGCTGATGTCTTCGAACATCTCCGTCATGTCCTGCATGGTTGATCTCCTGGTGACGGGAACGCCGACGCTCGTCGGGCGGGAGTCTCCGCTACGAACGCGCGGTGACTGCCGCGCCTCCGGCGGCGGCCAGCATCGAGAGCATCAGACCGAGCAATGCCCACCAGGCGCCTGTGGCGGCTGCGTTGGCGACGTCCTGACTCACCTCGGTCGCCGTAGCCGACACTTCGCGTCGCAGTGTATCCAGCTCGGCTCCAACCTGTCGCTGAACACTACCGGCTACGCCCTCGATGCGTCGGGCCAGGCGCCGGGCCTCAGTCTCGCTCAGGTCGGTGCGGGCCGCCACGATCTCGAAGACGGCATCCCCGTCGATCTGACCGGCCGCCTGCTCGATCTCCATGCGAACGTTCCGCGCGATGTCGCGGTTCTGCACGTTCGAGGGCGACGCACGGAGCGTGTCCGCCAGCTCCTCCGCCGCGGCTCTGAGCGAGTCCGGGCGCAGGGCGGCGACGCCGGATTGGTCCAGGGTGCGCGCGACCTGCTCTTCGAGCGCATCGTAGTCGATGTCGACGCTCGACAGGACGCTGCTGCCCATCTGGCCGGCCGCACCGACCGCGGCCCCGGCCGTCGAAGCCACGGTCTCCCCGAGAACGGACATGGTGCCGCCCAGCAGCGTGGTCATCCCGCCCACGATGAGCCAGACGGTGGCGATCACGGTCAGTCCCCACATGAGCACGCCGTGCAGAGCACCGTCCTTGGAATCGAGCACGCCGGCCAGCCGCCCCGTCGTGAGCCCTCCGACGAACAGCGAGAGAAGCAGCGAGAGCACGCTCCATATGCCCGCTCCGGCACCGAGACCGTTACCGAGATCGCCTGGATCCCAAGCATCCAGTCCGATCGCCAGGCCGAGCAGACCGAGCACGATCTGCAGCGTGACGGCGATGACGAGGCCGCCGAAGATGGCTCCCCAGCTCAGGCGGAACCCGGTCGCTTCGCGGCGTAGCTCGTGAGTCGCGCGCCCCTCTGGCTGGACGTAAACGCGCCCTTCGTCATCGCTCATGTTGTCATCGTGCATCATTATTGATTTTCCTGGTGCGGGATCGTGAGCTCCGCCCCAACCGGGACGGCGTCAGGATTGTCTATGACGTCGCTGTTCGCCTCGTAGATGCGGCGCCAGGCGCCAGGCGTCCCGTAGTACTGGCGGGCGATACCGCCCAGCGTCTCCCCCGCTCGGACCGTATGCGTTTGAGCTGAAGGTGCCGGCGCCAGATCCGGAGCGGGCGGTGGCATGGCTTCCGAACGCGGTGTTTCTTCTATCGAGTCCGCCTCGATCGTGGCCCCCCCGTCCTGGTCACATCCCTGCACCGCCAGGGTGAGGACGAGGCTTGCGACGACGGCACCAGCGACTCTCGGTATCCGGTTCATTGGTCTTCTCCAGGATGGCGCTGCGGTTGTGGGCGACGGTAGGTCAGCACGACGGTTCCCAGGTGTTCGTTGAGGCCGAGTACTGGGGCCGCCACTCGGTACACTCCCTCCTCGATCCGGTCGACGCGTGCCGTCTCGACATCCAGCAGGTCCGCAGGGTAGTGGCGGTCGAACATGTTGCCCTGGATGTTCTTGTCGGTGGACACGGCGATCTCCCCGCCGGGTAGCGCAAAAACGATTTGTTCGACGCCGGGTTGCTGCACCAGGTCGATCAAGTACCGGTTTACCCGCGACATGTCTCCGGCGGCCGACGCGTTTCGGTCCTGGTCGCGGGGTTGGCTCTGCATGATCTGCGTGCGCAGCGCCCACACGAGCGGTACCGCGAGCGTCTCAAGCATAGTCTCCGTCTGGTCGTCCAACTCGGTGCCGTGCCGGCTTACGAGTTCGGCCCGGCGCTCGGCTTCGGTCGCCTCCACCTCGTTGACGGAGGCGATCTTCCACACGAGAAGAGCCGCCAGCGCGAGCACCAGAGCCCCCACGAGAAGCAGCCATCTATTCGTGGTATTCGTGGCCGTGCTGCCCCCTTTTGCCATCGTAGTCGTCCTCTTGACGGGTGTCTGGTTCACATCGATCCGGTAATTCTCAGTCGCCCGGCCCCGACTCCAAAACCCAACGGCCGAACCGCGGGATCGAGGGAACCGGAAGGCGTGAGAAACGAACAGGTGCCGGACATGCTATCGCTGCGTTCGCTGCGACCGGACGCTTGAACCGATGGGCCGAACTTTGAGTCGGTCGCGGTCGACGCGGACGGCGTTCGCCGTAGTGCTAGTGTAGTGCTAGTAAGGTTATGCAAGAACAGCTCCCGGCCGGGAGCAGTGACCATGGAGAACGCAATGAGGCAGACTTCAGCCCCTGCAAGGGGGGTACGAGCAAGGGAACCACTTCAATCGGTCCGGCCGGAGATTGTTTCAGAAATGGCTCGAATGACCAGTCCTGGGCGCAGGGCTGGCGCCTTCGGACCCGAAAGGAAGTCACAGCGGCTGCACCGATGCCTACGACATGCCCGCCAGGCTTGCCCTATCTCTCCAGTGTGTACAGAATGTCGCCGCCTGTATCGAAGCCGCTCTCCGTCTGGACGACCCAGCCCTTGCCGAGCTCGTAGCGGATCGTGATCAGGCTGGCGGCCTCGAACAAGCCCAAGCTGTACCCGAAATAGAGCTTCGGTGTGATGTACGTTCCGAGCAGCAGGGAAGCAGAGCTTCCATCACGTTCGATCTTCGCCTGGTCGAGCCCGAAGGTCGCGCCGAGACGCGCTGCGAGCAGACTGCCTCCGGCCAGCCCGGCCGAGTTGGCTGCATTCGCAAGCAACTCGCCGTCCTGCTGACTCGCTCCGGAGAGCGACCGACCGAGCACCAGGTAGGAGAGGGCTTCGGAGTCAGCCATCGGAGGCTCGGAGAACAGCGTGGTCTGGGGCGTCTCCGCGGTGCCAGACACCTGCAGGCCCACCAGCACATCCTCGGGTCGACGCACGACGCGAAGGTCGAGCCCGGGATTCGTCACCGGGCCGCCTGCGAACAGCAAGCGGCCGCGCTCGATCACCAGCTTCTGGCGGTAGGCGGTGTAGGTACCCCCTTTGATGTCGAGTTGCCCCCGGGCGGTCATCGGGCGGTCCGTCGCGTACATCGCGACGACATCGCCCTCCAGGCGACCCGCAACCCCGAACGCATCGAGGTGCACGGAATCCCCCATGACGAGCCGGACCTGGCCGCGCACCATAGGGGCAGTCGAGTCGTTCGCAGCCCCGGCGGCGCCATTGGGCAGCGCACCACCCGAGTCACCCGCGGTGGCGCCTGCCTCTTGGGTTGGCATGCGCAGGGTGTCGAGCGCCCCGCCGACGCCCACGAACACCACATCCGTGGATGGGTTGAGCGACCGAGCCGCCTCACCCGGAGTGAGCGAAGCAGCCGGAATGCGCACCTCGCCGGACAGCTCGGCGCCGTTGGCGGCGGCCCGCAGTACCAGGTCGGGCGAAATCGTCACGGCCGCATCGACGGTCCGGTAGGCCGGAAAGCTATCGCCGCGCAAAGTGAACCTCGCGGTCCAGTCGCCGTTTGTCGTGCCGAGATCTGCGTTCCCCTCGAGCTCGAGCGCGCCGCTGCCGGTGGGTGACCTGACGCGCCCAAGGTAACGCCAACGCCGGCCCGCATCACTGACGGCCTCAAACTCGACGCTGTCCACTTCTATTCCAAGGGGCACGATGGCGGCAGAGGCGGCGTGCAGCGTCACCTCGCCGCCCACGCTGGGCTCCGACAGAGTCCCGCCGACGTCCAACTCGACGCGGAGGACTCCGGTCGTGTGATCGAGGGCTTCCACCAGGCTGCCCAACAGCCCGCGGTCTTCGATCTCGCCCACGAGACGACCGCTGAGGCTGCCGGAGTTGCCCAGCTTGACTGTTTCCCCCGGTTGGCCGCCGTCCAGCGGCGCCGCGAAGGACAGGTCGAAGCGCCCGCCCTCCAGGACCACGGACCCGTCAGCTTCGAGGCGGCCGTCCCGCGCTCGTGCGTCGAAACGAAACTGCTCCAACGCCCGGGCGACCGATTCACCGGACCCGGGCCGGTAACGCAGCTCTCCCGATCGGGCCGACACGTGCGCCTCGCCGGTAAGTTCCCCATTCTGCCCGACGCGGCCGCTGGCCACCAGCATGGCGCTCCCCTCGAGATCGACTTCGGGAGGCAGGAACGGAGCAAGGAGTCCAAGCCGAATCTCCGACGCCTCGATGCGGCCGTTCCCGCCCGACGCTTGGACCCATTCGCCGGAAAGGCAGATCTCGCCATCCGCGCTGTCCCAGCACAGTCGCCGCAGCCACATGCCGTCGGTGCCGGCGCGCAGGGCAGCGGCCTCACGAAGGCTCCATCGGGTGGCGGGTGTGGCAAGCGTCAGCCGCTCCACTTCACCTTGCCAGCTCAATGGTTCGACATCCGCCCCGCCCGCCTGACCGATACCGCGGGCTCCTCCTGCCAGGGTGGTGGTGAACGTGTCCCGCTGCGTGTACACCGACATAGCCATGCGATGGTCGGTCGGCGTGCCGCCACCCGTGACGTGAAGAACGGCCGGCAAGCGATCGCCCCCGAGTGCAGTTTCGAGCTTTTCCCCCTCGAGGCCCGACGCTTCGAGGGTCAGCTCCGATGCGTGTCGACCAGAGAGGTCGATGCGCGCCTCGACAACTAGCGCGGCCATGCGCAGGCTATCCGAGCCTAGACTGTCACCCCGCAGACTGAGCTGCACGTTGGGCTCCGCACGGCGGCCCGACAGGTGGCCCGAAGCAGCCAGGCTGCCGGTGACCGCGGGGGTAAACGCCGACAGGTCCGGCGCCTGAATCGACCACCCGACATCCCACGCATCGCCAACCATCCCACCCGCCGCGAGCCGGGCCTTGCCGAGCCCCATCAGCAGTGTGTCGAGCACGATCGTCTCGTCGCGAACCGAGACTTGCAGGCGCCCGGAGACCGGTTCGCCTCTCAGGTCGCCTGAGACCGAATCGACTCGCGCGTCGATCCGTAGTCCGTCCTCCTCCAGGCTTCCTTCGGTTCGGAGGCCGAAGCTCAGACGGCTCTGCCAGTCATTGTCCAGGCCAGGAGCCCGGGCGAGATTGAAGCCCTCGCCGATCAGTTGAAGACGCCACCCCGGCTGCGGCGCCCAGGCTAGCATGCCGGAGCCGCGAACGTCACCTCCGAGCGTATGTCCTGCGATCCGTTCCAGTAGGAGTCCGGCCGTACTTCCGGTGGCGGCGAGGCTCCACGAGGCTGGCGGCAGCGACGTTCCTCCGAGGCTCGCGGTGGCCGACACCTCGTAGTCGGCGGGTGACCCGGCGAGCGAGAATCGGCCCTCGATGCTCGACAGTCTGGCTGAATCCGGCGGCCACGCCAGGTTTGACCAACGGCCGTTGATGGAGAAGCGGACGGGATCAGCCGACGTGTCGACGTCGGCCTCCGCGGCGAGCTCACCGCCTCCGGGCAGCTCGAGCCGTAGCGTGTCGACGAGCAGACGGCCATCGGAGTAGACCGCGTGCAAGTCTGCGTCGATTGCCATCCCGTCTTCGAGAACGGTGCCGACGGTACCGCCCACTACGCTCCGGTCGCCTCCCCCGGCAGCTTCGAACTCGGCCCGCAGCGAGTGAGGCCGCAGATCCCGCCGGACAGCGTCGAGCCGAAACTCCGGCACGTCGAGGCGGGCGCGCCACGTCAGCGAGTCCAGCACAGCCGTAGCGCGGCCAGTGAGGCGCGCCGTCACGGGCTCGGTGAGGTCGTGCCGAAGATCGACCCGCTTCAGGTCGCCCTCGATACGCCCCTTGCCCTTCAGGGCAACCCCTTCGGGAGACGGGGCATGCCACGAAAACTCAACATCGAGCGGATAATCCCCCCGCGCCTCGATCCGTCCCGAGGCGCTCGCCCTGTACGTCGCGGCCTGAACATCGAGTGCAGAGAGGCGGATGCGGCCCGACCGGTCCACCGAACCGCTGACCACGATCGTGTCGAGGCGAAGCGGCTGTGGGTCGGGCTCGGCCGCCGTCCAGCCGGCAGTGGTCTCACCGGGTGGGGGATAGACGAGCACGTCGCTTACGCGGAGTTCACCTAGCCTCACCTCGACCGGAAGTGTGAGGTCGGGAAGTGCCGCGGGCGCCGCCGGCTCTGGCGCTCCGTCCCCTCCGACGGTCTTGCGCCGAACGGTCACGCCCGTTGCCGTGACCGAGTCGATCCGAAGCTGAAGCCGCAGTAGTCGCATCGGTTTCCAGTCGAGTCGCACCTGGTCGATCGTTACGTCTGCCCCTGCTGTCGCGTACTCGATGCCCTGGAGCGTGAGCTGACCGAGCACGGTTCCTTCCACCCGAGCGGCACGGACGCCGCCGGGCGCCAGGCCGAGCAGGAGCCGTGCGCCGGGCTCAGTCCCGAGCAAGTACGCGCCCGCCGCGAGGACGATCGCGATGAGCGCGGCCAACCCGAGGCCCGTGCGCCGTTGCAGTTTCACAAGGATCAAAGGTCCGGTCCGATCACGACGTGCAGCCGCAGTGGCGTGCCGGGACGGCTTACCGCGGAAGCCAGATCAAGGCGCACCAGCCCGATCGGTGACACCCAACGCAGCCCGAGGCCCGCGCCCGTTTCGAGTCTGGCTTCAGCGAGTTCCACGAACACGCTCCCGGCATCGACGAATCCGGCCACACCCCACTGCTCGAGAAACCGATGCTCGTACTCGAGGCTTCCCGTGAACAGATAGCGCCCCCCCGTCGGAGACCCCTCGGCCCCAGTGGGATCGAGAGACTGGAAAGCGTACCCGCGGACGCTTCGATCTCCGCCGGCGAAGAAGCGGATCGAGGTGGGGAGTCGCGTGAACTCGTTCGTCCCGGTCGCGCCGCCGGCGACGCGCGAGAGAATACGGCCACGTGCGTAGGGGCTGACCACGGCCTTGGCCTCGGCCCGGCCCTGCAGGAACGCCAGACTCGAACCGATCTGACGTCCGGTTCCCTGCAGGTCAAGCAACAAGCGCCAGCCGCGGGTCGGATAGATCGGGTCATCAGCGCGGGTGCGCGACAGGCTCAGGCCGGGCAGGATCAGCGTACTGCTGCCCGAAACGCCCCCCACCTCGAAGAACTCCCGCTGGGCGTCCAGCGACAGTGTCTGCCGCCAGCCCCCGCGGGCCCGGTTCCAGCTCGCGCCCCCCCGTACGATCCGGCTCCGGTTGTCCTCGAAGAACTCAGAACGATACCCGGCGGCGAGAGAAAACTCATCCGCCCCGCGAGTGCCCACGGGAATCGAATATCGCCCTGTGAGACGGCGCGAGATGAAGGAACCCCGAAGCTCGCCGACGAGCCGATGTCCTCTTCGGTTGACGCGATTGATCAGGTATCGGACCGTCCCGCGTGGACCCGTGTCCGTCCCATAACCAGCGCCGAACTCCCAGCGCTGATCGGGCCGGGGTTCGAGGCGAATCCGCACGGGCACTTGAAGCCCATTCGCGCTGTCGCGCAGCGATACCACCTCGACCCGATCGAAGTAGTTGCTGTCCACCAGGCCGCGTTGAGTTTCCAGCAGTGCGGCGGTGGTGAAGGGCTGCCCGCGGCTGAACGGAACGAAACGACGGAGGAACGACGCAGAGAACGCATGCTGCTGGAACTCCACATCGCCGAACTCGTATCGAGAGCCCGTTTCCAGCAAGAGCCGGACCTGCGCGCTGCCCTCGTCGGCATCGATCTCGATGCGATGCGCCGCGTACCCTGCGTCCAGATACCCCCGCTCAATGGCCACGGACTGCAGCGATTGCTTGCCCCTTTCGTAGGCCGGATGAAGAAGGCGGTCACCGGGAGCTAGCGGGAACCCGGCGGCCGCTGCGCGAATCAGGGGATCGTCCGACCCGGGTCCCTCGACCCGCACGTCCGCAGATCGTACGATGGTGGGAGGGCCCGGGTCGACCACGTAGCTTGCCGTCCATACGCCCTCTGTACGGGTCAGCGTGCCCGAAATCTTGGGCCGATAGTAGCCGAACGGTTCGAGAGCCCCGCGGATCTCGTCCTCGGCTTGCGCGTGCAGGCTCCGGATGCGGCCGGGCAGCAGGTTGTGGGCACTCTCCGCCCGCGCGATCGACAGGTAGGATCGTACGTTCTGCAGGATCTCTCCCTCGATTCCGTCGATCACGACGCGCACCGGGTCGGCGACCACAGGATTGGTCTGCATGGCATCGACGAACACGGGGTCGGCGTAAATGCTATCGGGGGAAACGAGGGCGGCGGCCGCAGAAAGCCGGACAACGAGACTGACGGCGAGCCAGTTCGCACGCAGCATCCGATCGCACCCCCGGCCGGCCGGCGCTCGTCCGCTCAAGTGCAACGCTGTACGCTCATCTGTCGTAGAACCCCTCGTGGCTCCTCCTGTGCCGGCCGGCGGCCGCCAGCGCGAATTCTCTGGCCGGGGCGCCCCGATCAGCCGCATCTTCGCCGGCGATCTCTCGCGAGTAGCCCCTGAGCTGCCGGGGGGACATGGATCCCGCACACTGGATGATGGTCGGCGAACCCGACAGCGCGGTCGATCTTCTTGTGAGGATATACCGGGACGGGAGCGCATCTGTCTCCCAACTGTGGGAGCCGATACTGGATCCGATCCGCTATCCCGCCAGGGCTTGGTCCAGCCGGTCGGGCTTCAACTCGGCCGCGCCACCCGTCGCCGCAATTCCTGAAACCCGGCGTGCTCACGCACCGGGTCGAGCACGGGGGCGACCGCGATCAGCCGGCTGAACCACGTTCGCCGGTCCACGTCCTGCTCCAGCAGCTCGACCGCCCGATCGTGCTCGCCCAGGGCGACACGGACGATGGCCTCGTGGAACGGAAGCGTCTGCCCCGGTCCGAGAACCCCGAGACGGTCGAGCTGCTTGCGGGCCTCATCCAGCAGACCGACCCCCGCGAGGGCGACGGCGCGGATCGCATGGGTGTCCGGAATCTTCCCATCGGGATCGGCCAGGTCGAGTGCCGTCAGCGCTTCTCTGTTCCGTCCCGCCGCCGAGAGCGCCATGGCCCGATACAGGTGGACGATCCGGAAGCCGGGAGTAGCTTCGAGCAGCCGATCGTAGATGGCGAGTGCCTCGTCGTCGCGGCGGGCCATGTGTAGGATGATTCCCCGGACGAGCCGATGGTATGGCGACAGCGGATCCAGACGGATGGCTTCGTCAATCTGCTCGAAGGCCTCGTCGAAGCGCTCTAGATCCCGCAGGAACTCCGCATAGAGCTGCCGTCCTTTCGCGTAGGCAGGGTCCAGGCTCAAAGCGCGCCGGTAGTGTTCCTCCGCTTTCTCCCGCTCTCTGTAGTAGTCGAACAGCACGGTCGCGAGGGAAACGTGCGCCTCTGCGAGATCCGGATCGAGATCGAGCGCTCGCTCCGCGGCCGCCCTCGCTCTCGGGTGAGCCTCCTCGGGCGCGAGCTGGGCGACGACAAGATCCTGGCGTTCGTCGCACATCCAGACTGAGTCCGCGACGACTGCGTCATCTTCAAACAGGAGTCTCCGGCAGCGGCTGCGTGGCACAATAGTGTCATGCGGCCGAGGCGGAGGTCCCGAGCGCGACGGGCTGCTGCGTAACGTGCCAGGAGTGGTTGATCCACGGCATCTGGGGGAGGCGGATCTTGCCGACGATCTGCGTCCACAGATAGAGCGTCGCGTAGGTGTCCTGCCAGGCTTCCAGCGGGAGTTCGGGCCACGTCACGGATTCGGAAGGGCGGTTCATCATGGGCCCCGCGGGGGGCGCCGGGACGCCCCGAGACGGGAGAAGGTGCAGCGAAGCGAGTGCGCCCGGGAGAATTCGAATCCCCAGCCTCCTGATCCGTAGTCA
>JBPCJZ010000166.1:0-8563 GCA_051004775.1 Gemmatimonadota bacterium | reverse complement strand
GTTCCCGAGGCGTTCGCGGGGCTCGTGCTCGACCTCTATCCGATGGGCCTCGGAGCGGGCGCCTCCTATGCCGTGCTCGGCGAGGGCACCCGGTCCTGGGAAGCCGGCCGCGTCGCCCTCTGCGGCCCCTGCGTCGCAGGCGACGCCCTGGCCCTCCGCATCGAGCCCGACGGGTCGCGTCCCCTGTGGGCGACGCCCGTCGTCCGGGTGCGCGACGCCGGCTTCGCCGAGTACGCCGACGGGTACGGTTACGCGGTCGCGCTGACGGGCCGCCCGCCGCCGATCGAGGCGCCCGATCCCGCGGAGTTCCTCGCCGCGATGGGCGCTGGCGACGGCGGCACCACGTATGCCGCGCTGCTCGACCGCTACCGCCGCGCTTACGAACCGCAGGCCGCGGAGATCCGGCGCGACACGCTGCGGCTGATCGGCAACTCGCACATCGACGCGGCGTGGCTGTGGCGCTGGGACGAGACGATGGGCGTGATCGAGAACACCTGGCGCACCTCGCTCAAGCTGGCCGAGATGTTCCCCGGCTACATCTTCGCCGGCAGCTCCGCCGCCTACTACGAGATGCTGGACCACGAGGCGCCCGGGCTCGCCGATTCCCTCGTCGCCGCGACGCAGGCGAACGTGTGGGTGCCGGTCGGCGGCTGGTGGGTCGAGCCGGATTACAACATGCCCGCCGGCGAGTCGCTCGTCCGGCAGGGCCTGTACGGCCAGCGCTACTTCGAGCGGCGCTACGGGCGGCGCTCGACCGTCGCCTGGACGCCGGACTCCTTCGGCTATCCATGGACGGTGCCGCAGATCCTGCGGGGGTCGGGCTTCGAGTCCTTCGTGACCCAGAAAGTCCGCTGGAACGACTCGACCACGTTCCCGCACAACGCCTGGTTCTGGAAGGGACGCGACGGCACCGAGATCTTCTCCTACAACCCGTACAGTTATGTGCACGACCTCAATCCCGACCGGCTCGTGTCGGAGCGACTCGAAGACCGCGAACGGACGGGCGGCCACGAGCAGATCGTACTGTACGGCGTGGGCGACCACGGCGGCGGCCCCACGATCGAGATGCTGCAGCGCCGCGAGGACGCCGCGCGGATACCGACGTTCCCGGCCATGAAGTTCGCCTCGCCCGAGACCGCGCTGAACCGGGTCGAGCTCGGCCTGCCCCGCGATTCCTTCGCGACGTGGGACGACGAACTCTACCTGGAGTACCACCGTGGTACATATACGACGCAAGCTGAGATCAAACGTCGTAATCGGCGCAGTGAAAGCATGTTGCGTACGGTCGAGCCGCTCGCCGCGCTCGCGCTGCCCGCGGCCGCGTATCCGCGCGAGGCGATCGAGTCCGCGTGGCGCCAGGTCCTGTTCAACCAGTTCCACGACATCCTCCCGGGCTCGGGGATCCCGGAGATCTACGTCGACGCGAAGGCGACCTACGACTCCGCCGCGGCGACGCTCGGCACCCTCACGGAAGCGGCGTTCGACGCCCTGGCCGCACAGTTCCACACCGAGGCGGCCGCCCTCGGAAGCGAGAACGCGCTCGTCGTGTACAATCCCCTCGGCTGGCCGCGAAGTGGCACCATCGAGGTCGTCAGCGGAGCCGATACCATCCGCCAGCACGTCGACGCCGTGCCGCCCTTCGGCGCGCAGGCCGTCCCCCTGGTTACGGGCGACCTGCCGGGAACGCCCCCGACGACAGGCGAGCCGGGCGAGAACTGGCTCGAGAACGACTTCCTGCGCGTCGAGTTCGACCCCACGGGGGTCGTCACGCGGATCTACGACAAGCAGCGCGGCGTCGAGGCGCTGCGGCCGGGGGGCCGAGCGAACGTCCTGCAGATGTTCGACGACCGGCCCAACGAGTGGGACGCCTGGAACATCGTGACGTGGAAGGAGAGCTGGGAGGTCACCGACACCCGCAGCGCGCCCGAGGTGCGGGCCGACGATCACGTCGCCGAAGCTGTGTTCGTCCGCTCGTGGGGAGAATCGACGATCCGCCAGACGCTTCGGCTCAGCCGCGACCTGCCGTGGCTCGAGATCGAGAACGACATCGACTGGCGGGAAGAACACAAGGCGCTCAAGGCGGCGGTGGAGCCCCTCGCCTCTCCCGATTCGGCGACGTACGAGATCCCCTATGGCACGATCGGGCGATCGGGCCGCCCCCGCACCCAGCTCGAACGGGCGAAGTTCGAGGTCCCGGGCCAGCGCTGGGCCGACGTCTCCGGCGCGCACGGCGGGCTCGCCGTGCTCAACGACTCGAAGTACGGCTGGGACTATCGCAACGGAACGCTGCGCCTGACGCTCCTCCGGTCTCCGACCTGGCCGGATTCGCTGGCCGATCGCGGCACGCACAACTTCCGGTTCGCCCTCTGGCCCCACGCGGGGAGCTGGAAGGACGCCGACGTTCACCGGCGGGCGGCGGAGTACAACACACCGCTTCTCGCGCGGCTCGAACCCGCTCACCCGGGCTCGATCGACGGCGCCGGGCTCGGCGTCCTCAGAGGAGGCGACGGTGGGGATCCCCGCGGAGTCAACCTCGAGTGGGCTAAGCGGGCGGAGGATTCGGACGCGATCGTGTTTCGGGTGGTCGAGTGGTTCGGCCAGGCGGCCGACGCCGCGCTCGTCACGAACTGCGCGCGTCCGCGAGCGTTCCGCGCCAACCTGCTCGAGGATCGCGGCGACGCGCTCCTGACCCGCGGGCCGCGTATCATGTTCTCTCTGCGTCCCTACGAAATCGCGACCTTGATCGTGGAGTGCGACGAATGAAGCTGTCCGCAACTGGCCTGGCCCGACGAGGCCACCGTGCCTCCCTTCCAGGCCTCGTCGCCGCGACCCTCCTCACGCTTGTCCTGGCCGCCTGTGCCGGCGATGGGTCCGATGGGTCGGGAGAGGCGCGCCCCCAGGTCGGCGTGACCCTGCTCACCGAAGCCCACGTCTTCTACCAGGACCTGCGCTCCGGGATGGAAGCGGCGGCCGACAGTCTCGGAATCGACCTCCACGTCGTGGCCGGCGAGTGGGATCTCGCCCGCCAGACGGCCCAGGTCCAGAATTTCATCACGCGCGAGATGGACGCGATCGTGATCGCGCCCGTGAACTCGAGCGGTATCGTCAGCGCGGTGCGCGAAGCGGGCGAGGCCGGGATTCCCGTGTTCACAGCCGACATCGCGTCCGACGGCGGGGATGTCGTATCGCACGTCGCGAGCGACAACGTGCAGGGGGGCCGTCTGCTCGGAGAGTACCTGGCGCGGCGGCTCGGGGGCTCTGGCCGCGTCGCCATCCTGGACCAGCCGACGATCGCCAGCGTCCAGGACCGGGTGATGGGCTTCCACCAGGCGCTCGCCGCCCATCCCGGTATCGAGATCGTGGCTGAACCGGCGGTCGAGCGCGGGCTGCGCGACGTCGCCAAGGAGAAGACGGACAACCTGCTCGCGCGCATGCCCGACATCGACGCGATCTTCGGTACCAACGACGACTGCGCCCTGGGTGCGCTGGCTTCCCTCCAGGCTCTCGGGCGCACGGACGTGCTGGTCGTCGGCTACGACGCGATCCCCGAGGCCCGCACGGCGCTCGCCGGCGGCACGGCGCTCGTGGCGGATGCGGTGCAGGACCCCGTCGCGATCGGTCGGCGCACTGTAGAGGTCGTCGCGGACTACCTGAACGGGGTCCCGGTCGAGCCGCGTGTGCCGGTGCCCGTCGGACTGGTCACGTCCGACTCGGCGAGCACCACGGCCGGGAGCTCGGACTGATGGCGGATCGGCTTTCCGGGAAGACCGCCGCGATCACCGGGGGCAACAGCGGCATCGGACTCGCCATCGCGCGAGCCCTCCGCGACGAGGGAGCATCGATTGCGATCTTCGGTCGGAGCGCCGATTCGCTCGCGGTCGCCGCCGCGGACCTCGGCCCCGATACCCTCGCCGTACAGGGCGACGCCGCCCTGCCGGCGGACCTCGCTCGCCTCTGCGACGCCGCTGCCGATCGCTTCGGCGGGATCGACATCCTCGTCGCCAACGCCGGCATCGTCGAGCTCGCGACGCTGGCGGAGGTCGACCCGGAGACCTTCGACCGGACGAGCGACGTGAACTTCAAGGGCGTTTTCTTCACGGTGCGGGCCGCCCTTCCCCACCTGCGTCCGGGCGGCAGCGTGATCCTGGTCACGTCCGGATCCAACCAGGTCGGCAGCCCTTCAGCGCCGGTATACGCGGCGACCAAGGCCGCGGTCCGGTCGCTGGCGCGCTCCTTCGCGGCCGAGCTCGTCGACCGCGACATCCGCGTGAACGCCATCAGCCCCGGCTTCGTCGAAACACCGATCTTCGAACGCTCCGGCATGGAAGGCGAGGACCCCGAAGCCTTTCGCGCTTCACTCAAGGGGATGATCCCGATGAGCCGACTCGGCCGACCCGAGGAGATCGCGGCCGCCGCCCTGTTCCTCGCCTCGGACGCCGCATCCTACGTCACCGGTATCGAGTTGCCGGTGAGCGGTGGCCTCGGGCAGATATAAGCGGGATGTCGATACGGACGGCGATGTTCGAGGACCGTGAGACGGTAGCGCGCCTCCTCGCGAGAAATGGCCTGAGCCCGCACACGGAAGAACACTGGCGTCGACTCTGGTCGTCCAACCCCGCTCTTGGGGCGTTCCCCGAGCCTCCGCCGATCGGTTGGGTTCTCGTTGCGGATGATCGGGTCGTCGGATACCTGGGCAACATTCCGATGCTGTACGAGTTCGAAGGCCGCACCCTCACCGCCGCCGCGACGCACGCTTGGGCCGTGGACCCTGCCCACCGCAACCGCGCGATCCTTCTCGTTCAGCAGTTCCTTCGGCAAACCGGGGTCGACCTGCTGCTCAACACGACGGCCAGTTTCGAAGCCAGCCGGGTTTTCGAGGCGTTGCGCGTGCCCCGCGTTCCGACGCCGCACTATGATGTTGCCCTGGCCTGGATCACCGGACCGATCGGCGTCGCGAAGAGCACCCTGCGGCACCGCGGCGTGCCACTCGCCGGCCTTCTCGGGTACCCCATCGGCGTGGGGCTCGCTCTCCAACGACTCGGGAAGAGATCCGGTCGCGCATCCTCCGCGGCCGTGCGCCGGCTGTCGTTCTCCGAGCCAGGCTTCGACGGTCTCGTCGGCGACTTCTGGCCAAGGCTGAAGCACCAGGACTCACGGCTGTTGGCGCATCGCGACCCGGCCTCCCTGCGATGGCGCCTGGCCGACCCGTCGACCCGGATCTACACGATCGGCGACGACGACGGACATATTTCGTCATGGGCGATAGTAGTCGACGAGGACAACGAAGAGATCGGATTGCGCCGCCGGCGTCTGATCGACGTGCGGAGTACGGGTGACGATGGCCGAGAAGCGGTAAGGAATCTGCTGCGAGGGGCCGTGGCGGACTGTCGTCGCGACGGAGTTCACGTGCTCGAAGCGATCGGCTTCGCCGGTGCGACGCGATCGCATCTCGAGGCGTTGGCCGAACATCGACGCCAGCTCCCGACGTGGATGTTCTTCTACGTCGCGTCGGATCCCGAGCTCGCGGCGCGGCTGGCGCGGCCGGAGGCGTGGGATCCATGTTTCTTCGATGGTGACGGTGTTCTCTAGATTTCGGGCTCCTCGCGGATGACTGGTCCGTATCTCACGATCAGCGTCGACGACGGACATCCGACCGATCTGCGCACGGCCGAGTTGCTCGCCCGGTTTGGTCTCCGTGCAACTTTCTATATCCCCGCCAACAATCCCGAGCGCGAACTCCTGTCGGACGGAGATATCCGCGAACTGGCGGCTTCCTTTGATATCGGAGGCCACACGCTCAACCATCGCACGCTACGCGGCCTCGCGACGCCGGAAGCCTGGAAGGAAATCGACGACGGCCGCAAGTGGATGGAAGATGTAGTGGGCCGCACGGCCGGCGCGTTCTGCTATCCGAGAGGCAAGTTCGATGGGTCTACGGTGGAGTTGGTTCGCCGATCCGGCTACCGCGGGGCCCGCACCTGCTTATTCAATCGGAATCGCCTGTCTAAGAAACCCTACGCCTGGGGCGTCAGCACGCACGCGTATTCCCACCCCGCCCACATCCAGTTTCGGCACGCGCTACTGGAGGGTAACATCAGCGGGGCGATCGACTTCGTGCGGATCCACGGCATGCGTTCCGACTGGGAAGAACACTTCCTGAAGGCCGTCGAGTGGACGGCCCGCACCGGCGGCGTCGCGCACCTCTACCTTCACAGTTGGGAGATCGATGCGAACGAGGACTGGGCGAAACTGGAGCGAGTGCTCCGGCGGGTGGCGGATCGAACCGAGTTCACGCGTCTGACCAATTCTGAATTGTTCGATCTGACTGTGACGCCCCCCCATGCGAGCAGGATCGGCGATGCGTGACCGTGTCCTGGCCGCCCTCTGGCGCGCGATCGATGAGGTCAACCTTCAACTTGCTCCGGCGGACCGGCTGAGTCCGGTGGAGACCGAGAAGGTGCTCGCCGATGGAACGAAGCTCGACTCCCTCGGCTTCGTCAGCCTGGTCGTCGCCATCGAGCAGGCCGTCGAGCAGGAGTTCGGCAATAGCTACAGCCTCCTCGGCCAGCACGAGCCGTCGCCCGAGAATCCGGTATACGCGGATCTCGGCAGTCTTGCGTCGACGATTTCCGCCGACCTCGGGACGGACGCCTCCGGAAGCGGAGCGCCGGGTCCGTGAGTGATCCTCGACATTCCCTGCTCCTCATCTCGGACTTCAATCTCGGGCCCTTCGCCGGCTACCTGAACAACGACGATTCGGATCCGGGCGTCCGCGTGCAGATGTCGGAGTTCGGGCAGGTGATTCCCGCCCTGCTCGTTGCGGATGCGGCGATGTGGGATCCGTCGCCCGATGCCGCGGTCGTCTGGACCCGCCCGGAAGCCGTGCTCCCCGGGTTCGCGGATCTCCTGCGGTTCGAGTCCGTCGAGTTCGAACAGCTGGAAGACGAACTCGCCAGCTATGCGGGGGCACTTCTCGACATGGCGTCGCGCGTGCGTTTCGCGTTCGTCCCGACCTGGGTACTGCCTTCGTATCAACAGGGGCACGGGCTGCTCGACATGCGTCCGAACGTCGGCATCGCACATGCCCTCATGCGCCTGAACCTGCGCCTGGCCGAGCTGCTGCATCCGGCCTCCAACATCTACGTCCTCGACGCCGCCCGGTGGGTGCAGGCGGCCGGCCGCAACGCGTTTCCGCCCGGATCCTGGTACCTGGGGAAGATCCCGTTCGGAAACGAAGTGTTCAAGGCGGCGATGGCCAGCGTCAAGTCGGCATTGTCCAGCCTGACGGCCGGCGCGCGCAAGCTCCTCGTCGTCGACCTGGACGACACCCTGTGGGGGGGCATCGTCGGCGATGAGGGTTGGGAGAATCTGCGGCTCGGCGGCCACGATCACGTGGGCGAGGCCTACGTGGATTTTCAGCACGAACTTCGGGCTCTGAAGAATCGCGGTGTTCTACTCAGCATCGTCAGCAAGAACGAAGAATCCGTGGCGCTGGAAGCGATCCGCGAGCACCCGGAGATGGTGCTGAACGACGATGATTTCGTCGGCTGGCGCATCAACTGGCAGGACAAGGCGGCGAACATCCTCGCACTGGTCGAAGAACTCAACCTCGGACTGCAATCGGTCGTATTTCTCGACGACAGTCCGATCGAGCGCGCGAGGGTGCGCGAGGCACTGCCCGAGGTCCTCGTGCCCGAGTGGCCAGGCGACGCGACCCGCTACCGGCAGGCCCTTCTCGAGTTGCGGGTGTTCGATACTCCGACGCTCACCGATGAAGACGCTCGACGGACGAACATGTACCGCGCTGAGCGGGCGCGAAAGGCCGAGCGCGTACAGCTGACGTCGATCGACGATTGGATCGAGTCACTGGACATTCGCGTAGAGGCCGCTCGCTTGACTGAACCCGACCTCGGCCGGGCTACCCAGTTGCTCAACAAGACGAACCAGATGAACCTGGCGACCCGCCGGATGAGCGAGTCGGAGTTCTCGGCCTGGGCCGGGACGTCGGGTCACGCGTTGTACACGTTTCGCGTGTCCGACAAGTTCGGCGATTCGGGGCTCACCGGACTGCTCGGCTTGCAGACATTCGGTAACACGACGCTGATCACCGACTTCGTACTCAGTTGCCGCGTCATGGGCCGCCGCGTCGAGGAGGCGATGCTGCACTGCGCCGTCGAGCACGCGCGCGCGGCTGCGGCTGGCGTCGAGCACGTCGTCGCCGGCTACGGCCCAACACCCAAGAACGTTCCCTGCCTCGCCTTCTGGCGCCGCTCCGGTTTCGACGAAGAGCCCGAGCATCTCTTCCGGTGGCCCGCATCGAAGCTTTATCCGCTTCCGGACGCCGTCACGCTAGACCGCTCCGATCGGGCGGGCTCCTAGCGAAGCATCGCGACCCGCGCGGCCTCCCGCCCGGTCGGCGTCAGGCGCAGCGCTTCCTCCTCCACCCGCACGAACCCCGCCTTCTCCGCCGATTTCACCACTTCTTCCGCTCGTGTCGGCGTCCAGCGCAGATGCTCCGACAGGTGGTCCAGCCGGCACTCCCGCTCCGCCTCCGGCGTCCCTT
>JBPCJZ010000165.1:0-3541 GCA_051004775.1 Gemmatimonadota bacterium | reverse complement strand
CGCCGCCCGCCATCCGTAAGGCACAGTTGCGTGCTAGCTTCATTCTGAGCCCGTCCTTCGCCGCGAACCAACTTGGAGACCTGATGCCACAGCCACTCTACGAATCACGCGTCCGTATCCAGAAGCTCGCGGGCCCCCACCGGAAGGCCTGGATCGAGCCGTTTGACGAGCCGCTCGAATTCGGCGTGCACGGCGAGATCGCCGAGTTCTATGGTGCCCGTACGGCCGTGCCGATCCCGACGACCCTCGACCACGTCGTCGCCGCCACCGGCGGCTGACTCACCGGCACCCTGGGCGGAGCCCTGGAA
The DNA here is from genome assembly GCA_051004775.1 of Gemmatimonadota bacterium. Lineage (GTDB taxonomy): Bacteria > Gemmatimonadota > Gemmatimonadetes > Palauibacterales > Palauibacteraceae > JARFPW01. The sequence continues at coordinate 3,233 of JBPCJZ010000165.1, read as the reverse complement.
GCCAGAGAGATCCCGAGTCACCCCGACCGGCTCAGCGCGAGCGTGCTGGGGACGATCGAAGAAGTCGACGGCACCCTGAAGATCACACGAATCGACGTTCGCTACGATCTGAAGATCCCTGCGGGCAAGCGCGAAGAGGCGGAGCGGGCGCTGCGGCTGCACGTGAGCAAGTGTCCGGTGGCCCAGACGCTCACGCCGTGCGTCGAGATCGAGTGGGAAGCGGATATCGAAGAGCTCGACTAGACTCGCGCCGCGGCCAGACCCGCACCGCGACCAGGAGCTTCTACCCTTTTTCCATCTCACGCCGCAGCTCGCGCTCGATGCGCGCCCGCACCCGCTTCACGTGGTGGACGATCCGATACGCGGTCGCCTCCATCAGGTGGAGTTCCATTTCGTCCATGTCGGCGCGCATCAGGATGCGGCGGTAGCTGCGCATCTTGGAGGTCGGGGCGACCCCGCGGTACATCCCGATCCGGCCCATCGCATCCTGCCAGACACTGAACAGGTCCTCCATCTGCTCGGCTGTCGCGGGCGGCGCCTGGTCGCGCGGCTTGGCAGACAGGTCCCGGGTCTCGAGACCGCCGAGCCGACGCGCCGCCTGCCGCAGTTCGTACGCGACGAGTAACCCCGCGTGGCCGAGGTTCAGGGACGAATGCCCCGGGTTGGTGGGAATGCACAGCGCTTCGTGCGTCTTGTCGAGGATAGTGTTGGGCAGGCCGAAGTCCTCGCGCCCGAAGACGATCGCGACGTCGCCGTTGACGGTACGCTCGAGCAGGCCGGCCGCGGCGTCGGCGGGCTCGGACCACTCCTGCTTGCTCATGCGGCGCCGCGCGGTGGTGGCGACGATTCGAACGGCGCCGGCGACCGCGCTGTCGAAGTCGTCGAAGATCTCGATGCGTTCGACGATGTCCTGCGTGTCGTGGGCGATGCCATCGATGCGGTGTTCGTCGTACTCGACGGGGGCGACGAGCCGCAGGCGGGTGAGCTCCATGTTCTTCATTGCACGGACGACGAGCGCGACGTTGACGAGATCCTGCGGCTCGAACAGGACGAAGACGATGCGGTCGAGCGCGGCGTGACCGTCGCCGGAGGCGGTCAACTCAGGGCTTCGGGCGCTCAGACTCGAAGTCGGGCGAGCCCTTGAATCCCTTGCCCTTCCGAGGCCTGAGCGCCGGGTACCCCGTCTCGCCGCAGCTCGGGCACGTCTCGGTGTAGGCGCCGATGTCCGCACCGCACACGGAGCAGCCGACCGCCGCCTCGCCCGGGTCGTAGGAGTAAGGCGTGCCGCACTTCTGGCACGTCTGATCGAAGGCGCCGAGCTCGTTGCCGCACTTCCGGCACGTGTTCACTTTCGTCATGCCGCCAACCTACTACATTCGTGGAGCCGGCGACCACCCCCGGGCCCGTACCCTGTCGGCCGTCGCAGCGCGCTCGAAATCTGGCGCCCGAACGGTGGCGCCCGTAGCATCCGTGACCTGCATCGCGCGGTGCCCATGGGGTTTGCGCCCGCCATCCCGACCGGAGTATTCGTGCTAGAGTACGACCCGACGCAGTCCCATGCCGAGTACGAGGCGCTGGACCCCAGGGTGTGGGCCATGGCCGGGGTCATGCTCGGGCTGGCCGTCGTCGCTTTGACGTTGATGCTCCGCGATTTCTCCAGTTCGAGCTACCTGTACCTGGCCTTCTACGCGATCCCCGCCAACAGCGCCATCTCGGTGTTCCCGCACGAACCTGTCGTCATCTGGTACGGGAGCCACGGGAACATCTGGTGGACGGCGGGAGCCGCGAGCGTCGGCACGCTGATCGCCGGCTTCCTCGACCACTCGGTGTTCGTCCCGCTGATGAACCTCAAGGGGCTGACCGGCTACAAAGAAAAGGCCTGGTATCAGAAGGCCGCCGCGCTGTTCATGAAGTACCCGTTCTGGGTCATCGTCGTGACCGGCTTCACGCCCATCCCGTTCTTCCCGTTCAAGTTCCTGAGCTTTTCGCTCCACTATCCACTGTGGAAGTACCTGACCGCGCTCCTCGTCGGGCGGTTCCCGCGCTACGCGCTCCTCGCCTCGCTCGGCTATCTCGTCGATATCCCGGGCTGGCTGCTGTTCGCCATCTTCGGCGGGGCGATCTTCCTGTACGTCGTAAAGGCGGGGCCCGAGGTCTATCGACTCGTGAGAGACGGCCGCCGCAAACGGGCGGCCGCCGTCGCGGGTGAAGAGTAGGCGAGCGTGAATCCGGACGGTCCGGGAGCGGGTCCGGGAGCCCGAAGTCCGACCGCATCCGAGTTTCTCGGCCGGTTGCGATCCCCCGGCCCGGTCGTCGGCGTCGAGCTCCGCCCGCCCCGAAGCGGACTGGTCGCGGGTCCGGCCATGGATACCTGGATCGATCTGGGCCATGCGGCGCGGAGCCTGTCACGGCGCGCCGCTTTCGTACTTCTCACCGATAGCGCCGTCGGCGACGCCGAGGAAGAGAACCTGCGCCATCTGGCGGCGAACCTGTCCGAAGAGATCGACGCCAGCCGGCTGATCCCGTTCCTCACGTGCATGCATTCCCTCGAGTATTGTCTGCTGTTCGCCGAACGGGCGCTGCGCCACGGGGTGGAAACTCTGACGGTGGTCGGGGGAGATGTAAACGAGGGCGCCGAGCGCTGCCTTCCGCACGCTGACCTCCTGCGGCAGCGCATACGGTCGCGGCAGCCAGGTCTCACGCTGGGTGGCTGGGTGAACCCGCACCGCGATCCTGCGCGGCAGGCGGACTATCTGCTCGAGCGCGATTTCGCGGCCGATTATTACCTGACGCAGGTGGTGTCGCACCACCACGCGCCGGCAATCGACGGCTGGCTGGACGAAACGTCCCGCCGCGGGATCGATCTGCCGGGGGCATGGGGGGTGTTCTACTACCGCAGCGGTCGGCCCGAGGCTCTGCGGCGCCTGGCGCGCCACTTCGCGGTGCCGGTCGATGCGATCGCGACCGAGTTCGCGTCGGGTGCGAGCGCAGCCGAGGTCTGTGCCCGCAGCATCGTCACCCTGCGCGAGGCGGGGGCCGAGAACGTCTACGTGTGCAACCTCGGCACACGAGGCGGCGCGCGGCGCCTCGAGGAGGTCCTGTCGAGGGTGGACGAACTCTCGGGCTAGCCGGGATCCCCGCCCCCGAGCGTCACCCCGCGGACCGGGAATCCCGCCATGCGTATCAGGATCCAACCGGCCCATATCCCGGCCATCCCGATCAGCATATCCGCC
>JBPCJZ010000164.1:0-6308 GCA_051004775.1 Gemmatimonadota bacterium | reverse complement strand
CCCTCCGTGACGATCCGGGTGGCGTCCAACCAGGCGCGGTTCATCTCCGACGCGATCGCCAACGTCGTCTCCGCGCTCGTGTTCGGGGGCATGCTCGCATTCGTGGTCCTCTTCCTGTTCCTGCGCGACCCGCGCTATCCCGTCGCGATCGGGCTGTCGATCCCGATCTCGGTGATGGCGGCGTTCGCCCTGTGCTACCTGTTCGACGTGAGTCTGAACGTCATGTCCCTCGGCGGGCTCGCCCTCGGCGTCGGAATGCTCGTCGACAACTCGATCGTCGTACTCGAGAACATCTTTCGGCACCGCGAAGAAGGGGGACTCGGGGCGGACGAATCAGCTTCGATCGGTGCGAGCGAAGTGGCCGGAGCGATCACCGCGTCGACCCTGACCACGATCGCGGTGTTCGGCCCCGTGCTGTATGTCGAGGGAGTGGCCGGAGCCTTGTTCGCCGACTTGAGCCTCGCAGTGGCGTTTTCGCTGCTGGCCTCGCTCCTGGTCGCCCTCACCCTCCTCCCGGTGATGGCTGCCCGCTTCGGCGGCTTCGGCGGCGCCGACGCCCGGCCGAGGGAGTCGGAGGAGACCTCGGACGACGCGCCACGCTCGCGCATCGGCCGTGCGTATCGAGTGGTCCAGCGGATCCCGTCGTACGCCGCTCGCGGGAGTCGCTACGTCGGCCGCGCGGTGCGGGACACGTTCGGCGACGCCGGCGGCGCCATCGGCCGCGTCACGGGCCGCCTAACCCGGCCGGGCCTCGCGGCGTTCGACCGGGGATTCGACCGGTTCGCCGTTCGCTACGAACGCACGCTCGAGTGGGCCCTCGAGAATCGCCCGGCGGTGCTTGGCGGCGCCTTCCTCGCCCTCGTGCTGGCCGTGCTGATCGGGTCGCAGCTTCCCATGAGCCTGATGCCCGACGTCGACGAAGGAACGTTCCGCGTCGAGGTGACCCTGCCAGTCGGCACTCCGCTCGAAGAGACGTCCGGTGTCGCGGAGCGCGTCGAGCAGCATCTCCTCGGCATGGACGGCGTGGAGTCTGTGTTCGCCCGGGTCGGCCGCGCGCGGGACGCGGAGCTGGCGACGCGCGACCTCTCGGGACTCAACAGCGCGGCGATCGAAGTTCGGCTCGAGCCGGGCGCGGATGAACGGGATGTGGTGTCCACGTTCCGGGAGGACCTCGCGTCCCTGTCGATCGACCCGCAGACCGTATCCGTCGAGCGCGGGCGGACGACTTCGCTCGGGCGCGCCCTCGGGGCGGGCGGCGCGGACCTGGCGGTACGCATCCGTGGCGAGCAACTCGACAGTCTCGTCGTCGTGGCCGAGCTGGTCGCCGCACGCATGGCGGCGGTCGACCGCATCGCCGACCCGCGAGTCGACATCCAGTTCGTACAGCCGCAGCTCGACATCGAGGTCAATCGCGACGCGGCCGCGCGGTTCGGTTTCACGGTGCGCGAAGTGGCCGACGCCATCGAGTCGTATCTGCGCGGCATCGAAACCAACCGCCCGTTCACGGAGTTCTCGACCAAGATCGACATCCGCGTCTCGGTGCCCGCCGAACAGCGTCGCCGGCTCCCCGACGTGCTCGCCCTGACCCACAAGGGCATCCCGATCGGACAGCTCGTCACCGTCTCGGATGGCTATGGCCCCGTCGAGATCCGGCGCCTCGACCAGAACCGGACGGTGCAGGTGCTCGGCGACGTGCGCTCCGGCGGGCTCAACCGGGCGGTGTCCGACGTCGAGGCGGCGATCGCCGACGTTCCGCTTCCGACGCTCACCGCCATGTCGGTCGGCGGAGAGAACGAGGAGATGCGCGAGAGCTTCCGGTCGCTCGTGTTCGCGTTCGGCCTGGCCTTGTTTCTCGTGTTTCTGATCCTCGCGGCGCAGTTCGAATCGCTCGTCCAGCCCGTCGTCGTAATCGCGGCGGTGCCCCTCGGGGCGATCGGCGCGATCCTCGGTCTCGGACTGACCGGGCGAGGCATCAACGCGATGAGCGGAATCGGCCTGGTGATCCTCATCGGTATCGTGGTGAACGACGCCATCATCAAGGTCGACTTCATCAACCAGCAGCGGGCGGGCGGCGCGACGAAGCGCATGGCGATCCTCGAGGCCGGACGTTTGCGGCTGCGCCCCATCATCATGACGACCGTGACGACCGTGCTCGGGCTGACGCCGATGGCGCTCGGGTGGGGCGCCGGGGCGGACCTGCGGGCGCCGCTCGCGATCGCCGTTATAGGGGGCCTGATCTCGGCCACACTGCTCACGCTTCTCGTCGTACCCGTCATCTATTCGGTGCTGGTCACGCCGGGTGAGCCGGTGTCCGCCGCCAGCGCCGCCCGGCACCCGTCGCAGCCCCCGCCGCCTCGTCCGCCGTATCCGTCGAGCGCCAATCCCGAGGCCGCGACATGATCGAGCTCTCGATTCGTCGCCCGGTCGCGACGGCGGCCATCTACGTCGCGCTGATGGCGCTCGGGGCATACAGCTTCAGTTTTATTCCCGTCGGTCTTCTCCCGGATGTCGACTACCCGCAGCTCAGCATCAGGGCCAATTGGGCGGGAGCGTCGCCCGAGGCCATGGAGGCATTCGTCACGGCGCCGCTCGAGGGGGCCTCACAGCAGGTGCGCGGCGTCAGGAAGATCTCTTCGACCTCCCGCACGGAGCCGCGCGGGAACGGCTCGAGTTCGGAGATTACTCTGGAGTTCGAACGCGAGACACGGATGGACTTTGCGCGCCTCGAGCTCGGGGAACGCATCAACTCCCTCCGGGACGAGTTGCCGTCCGGGGTCCGGCCACAGATCTCGGAGTACACGCCGCCCGACCTGGCAACGGAAGACGACGGTTTCATGTCGTACCGGATGCGCGGTTCCTACACCGACGCGCGCCTTGCGGAGATCGCCGCCGAGGAGGTCGAACCCACCATAGCGGCGATCGACGGCGTGTCCGACGTGGTCGTGTTCGGCACCCGGGAGCGGGAAATCTCGATCGAGCTCGACCGGGAGAAGCTCGAGGCGCTCGGGCTGCGGCCGGCCGACGTGCGGCGCCGGATCGACGATCTCGAGACACTGCGCGCGCCGGGCTCGCTGGTGCTCGGCGGCAAGCAGTACGCCCTCACGGTCCGGACCCGGATCGATCGCGCCTCCGAGCTGCAGGACCTCGTCATCGTGCAGCGTCCCGAAGGCCCCGTGCGACTCAGCGATCTCGGCAGCATCCGGGAGGGCATCGCCGAGGCCCGGTCGTACTTCCGCATCAACGGCCAGCCGACGATCCTGATCGAGGTGCGCCGGGAGACCGGGACGAACGCCGTCGCCGTCGCGGAGGAGGTGAAGCAGGTCGTCGCGGATCTCGGGAACCGCCTCCCGGTCAGCGTGGCGCTCGAGCTCGACGCGGACGAGAGCCGCGAGATCGGCAAGCAGCTCACCGACCTTCGTCTGCGGGCGATCGCCGCGGCGGTCGTCATCTTCCTCGTGCTCATGCTGTTCCTGCGCTCGCTCGGCGCCGTGCTCGTCGTGTTCGCGACGATCGGCTTCAGCACGCTGATCGCCATCAACCTGCTGTACCTGGGCGGTTTTTCGCTCAATATTCTCACGCTCGCCGGCCTCGCCTGGGGCTTCGGGCTGATCGTCGACAACGGGATCGTCGTGCTCGAGAACGTGGCGCGGCACAGCGCGCTCGGCGAAGCGCCGGCCGAAGCCGCCAGCCGGGGCGCGCGCCAGGTCGTGCTGCCGGTCGTCGCCGCGACCGCGACGACCGCGATCGTCCTCGTGCCGTTCCTGTTCATGCAGGGTGACCTGCGCCTGTACTACCTGCCGCTCGGCTTCGCGGTCGGTTTCTCGATCTTCGCGAGCCTGTTCGTCGCGTTCACGTTCGTGCCGACGATGACGAGCCGGCTGTACGCGCGGCGTGCGGCTGGCGCGGCGGTGACGGGCGAGGCGACGGCCGCGAAACAGGCACGGCCCCTGGCGTGGTACATCCGCGGCTACCGGAGCCTGCTCGAACTCGCGCTCGACCATCCGTTCCTCGTCGTGCTGGTGTGCGCGGCGGCGCTCGGCGGGAGCGGCTATCTGTTCGACAAGCACGTGACGCGCGGCACCGTATGGCGCGGGTTCTGGGGGCAGGACACGTACATTAGCGTTCGGATTGAGTTTCCGCGCGGCGCCGGGCTCGAGCGCACCGACGAGCTGGCCCGTTCCTTCGAGGCGCGCATCGCGTCGATGCCGGAGGTGAAGCGCTACGAGACCCAGGTCCAGGCGCAGTACGCGAACATCCGGGTGGAGTTTCCGAAGGAGCTCGAGTCGACGCAGATCCCCGTCGCAATCAAAGAGCAGATGGTCGCGTACAGCTACCAGTTCACCGGCGCGGAAGTCCGGGTGTACGGCTTCGGTCCGAGCTTCTACGGCGGAGGCGGAAGCCCGCCGAACTACCGCCTCAAGGTACTCGGCTACAGCTATCTCGAAGTACAGCGGATCGCGGATGAGCTCGCTGGCCGGCTCGAGCGGTTCAGCCGGATCGAGGACGTCGATCCCAACGCGAGCGGCGGCTGGTGGGAATCCGACAAGGAGTTCGAGTTCTCGGTCGCGGTCGACCGCGACGCGCTCGCCGCCCAGGATCTGACCGTCGAAGAGCTGCTCGGCTACGTCTCGGCGAACCTGCCCGGAAACATGACCCAGCAGCTCCGCGTGGGCGGCGACGACGTCAACTACGCCGTCAAAGTCGCCGGCTACGACGAGTTCGACCTGCTCGCGCTCCAGGATCTCCGTGTTCCGACCGCCGGCGGAGAAGTGCGCCTCGCGGACGTCGCGGGGATCGAGCGCAACGACGTGCTCGCCCGGATCGTCCGCGAAGACCAGCAGTACCAGCGCACGGTCGCGTGGGAGTTCCGCGGGCCGCGCAAACTGGGCGACCTGGTGCGCGACGTCGTGCTCGACGCGACGGAGGTGGCACCGGGCTACAAGATCGAGGAGGACGACAGCTTCCGCTGGAGCACCGAAGAGGCGACCCAGGTCTACTTCGCGCTCGGCTTCGCGGTGCTCCTCATCTACATGGTGACGGCGGCGCTGTTCGAATCGCTCGCCGCGCCGTTCGTCGTGCTGCTGACGCTACCGCTCGCGCTGATCGGCGTGTTTCTCATCTTCTTCTTCACGGGCGGCGCTTTCACGCGCACCGCCTACATCGGTACGATCATGATGGCGGGGATCGTGGTGAACAACGCGATCCTCATCGTCTACCACATCGGGGAGCTGCGCGAACGGCTCCCGGCCCGCGAGGCGATCCTGCAAGGGACGCTGGAGCGGGTGCGCCCCATCCTGATGACCACCTTCACGACGGTCTTCGGGTTGCTACCGCTCGTCCTGTTCGCGCGCAGTATGGACGAGAACATCTGGAACTCTCTCGCCGTCGCGACGATCGGCGGTCTGCTGTCGAGCACACTGTTCGTGCTCGTGGCGATCCCGGTCGCCTACCGTTACCTGGTGGTGCGTCGCGGATAGGCGGGGACAACGCCGGAGGGCGCCATGCCGTATCTGCCGAAGCAGGATTTCTCGCCGCAGCCGTATCTCTCGCTGTGGTCGCATTTCCCGCCTGAATCGTATTTCTCGTCGAGGCCGTCGCGAGATCCGCGAGATCCGCGACGGTCGCGACGTCCGCGATACCGGAGGCGGGTCGCCACGGGTCTCGTTCTCATACTCACTGCGGCCTGCGCCGAGGATGAACGCGCCGGCTCCGCGCTCATCGAGCACGACTCCGCCGGGATTTCTATCGTCTCGACGGGCGGGCCCGGCTGGACGTCCGCGGATGCCTGGACCCTCGAGCTCGACCTCGACGTGGGGTCGGCCGACGGCCCCGACGCGTTCGGCGTAGTCAGGGACGTGGCACCGCGCTCCGGCGGAGGCTTCTGGGTTGTCGACGGCCTGGCCCAACGCGTGCGCGGGTTCGACGACGGCGGGGCCGAGGTGATCGCGTTCGGGCGCAAAGGCATGGGACCCGGAGAGATGATGGCGGCGGGGGCGATCGGGGAGGCACCCGGTGGCGCGCTCGTCGTCGGCGGTACGTTTCCGCCCCAGCTGCACGAGTTCGACGCGGACGGGACGCCCATCGGTACGGCACTGCTCTCGCCCGAGTCCTTCCGCAAGCTTCCGGAGCCCGGCGAGGCCGCGCGCCCGCCCCTCGGTCCGTCGATGGCGAGCTGGCAGTTTGCCGCCGACGGGTCGGCGTTCGCCCAGGCGATGACGCTCGACGCTCCGGTGGACGAGATCGTCCGTACCGACGTGCTGCTGCGCGTGGACGACGTGTCGGCGCCCGTGCGGCTCGCCGACTGGTCG
>JBPCJZ010000163.1:0-6819 GCA_051004775.1 Gemmatimonadota bacterium | reverse complement strand
GTGCGCGCCGACTCGATCATCTCGCGCACCCGGTCCCGCAGGTCGTCCACGTCGGTCGGCTCGAGGCCCTCGACCGATACCTGTTGGAGAACGCGCACCGTGACCCGGGCGCGCCCGAACAGCACTGAATCCGCCTGGATGGCCTGCCTTCCACCCATCACGGCCAGCGGCTGGATGGGTCGCCCCGACTCGATGGCCAGCCGGAACGCCCCGTTGCGGAACGGGAGCAGCTCGCCCGTCCGCGTCCGGGTTCCCTCGGGGAACATCATCACGGAGGCTCCGCGGGCGAGCCAGTTCACCAACTCGTCGTAGGAGGCGCCCCGGCTGCGGGCGTCGGAGCGCCGCACCAGCACGTCTCCGGCCATGAACATCATCCAGCCGAGCAGCGGGATCCGGGCGATTGCCGCTTTCGACAGCCACTTCATCTCGAACGGCAGTGTACTGATCAGGAGGATGTCGGCCATCGATTCGTGGTTGCATACCGCGACGAACGGCTCGGAGGATCGCGGGGGCAGATCGCCCTCGATCGAGACCCGCCACCATGGGTTCACCCACACCATGACGCGCGCCCCGAGCCGGAAGACGCGCCCGGCGTACCAGCGCCGCCGATCCCACCATGCTGTGAGCAGGTACGTGACGCCGACGATCGGGGTCCACACGACCAGCACGAGCGCCCAGAGGAACCAGACGATGCCGCTTCCGATTTTCCGCAAGGCAGGGACTTCCGCCTTCATTGGCACCGACTCCGTTCTGGACACCCGCAGGAACGCGCGTCATCTTGACCGTCTTCGACACGGCGCCGCAAGGCGGCCGACCCCGATCCCGCACCAGAGCAAGCATTCCATGGCATCGAGTTCCTCCAGGTCAGACACCTTCATCCCCTCGGACTTCCAGCCGCCGCTGCCGCGGGCGCGGTTCATCGTTCGCGACACTCCGGGCGAGGAGGCGGTGCCGATGGACGTGCTGTTCGTCGGGGGTGGCCCGGCCGGGCTCGCCGGGGCGATCGAGCTGTCGCGGCTGGTGGCCGAGGACGCCGCGAGTGGAGGGGACCTCGGCGAGGTCGAGATCGGCGTGCTCGAGAAGTCGGCCGCGCTCGGGGAGCACTGCCTGTCGGGCGCCGTCGTGGATCCGGCGCCGTTTCGCGAGCTGTTCCCGGATGTCGAGGTCTCCGACCTGCCGTTCCGCGGGACCGTAGGCGGGGAGCGGGTCTACCTGCTGACGGAAGGGGGCAAAGTGCGCCTCCCGACCCCGCCGCCGATGCGCAACCACGGCAATCACGTGGCGTCGATCTGCGAGATCGTGCGCTGGCTCGGGGAGCGCGCCGAGGGCGCCGGGGTGAACATCTTCACGGGCTTTCCCGCCGACGGGCTGCTCATGGACGGCGACGCCGTGGTCGGGGTCCGTACCACGCCCGCGGGGCTGGGGCGCGACGGGACGCCCGGCGAGGGGTTCATGCCGGCGACGGACGTAACCGCGCGAGTGACCGTACTGTGCGAGGGCACGCGCGGTCCGCTGACCGAGTCCTGGCGAGCGGAGCTGGGCGTGGGAGCGCCCAATCCGCAGATCTATGCCCTCGGAGTGAAAGAACTCTGGCAGGTGAAGAAGCCTCTCGACACCATCGTGCACACGCTCGGCTGGCCGTTGCCGAAGGACGCCTTCGGCGGCTCGTTCATGTATCCGATGGGCGAGGACCTGGTCGCGGTCGGCCTGGTCGTCGGACTGGACTACAGGGACAGCACGCTCGACGTGCACCGGCTCCTGCAGAGGATGAAGGGACATTCGCTGTTCCGGCCGGTCCTGGCCGGGGGGGAGATGGTCGAATGGGGCGCCCGTACGATCCCGGAGGGTGGCTGGTACTCCATTCCCGAGCGCCTCACCGGCGACGGTCTCATGCTCGCGGGAGACGCGGCCGGACTGGTCGATGTACCGTCGCTCAAGGGCATCCACTACGCCATGTACTCCGGCATGTTCGCGGCGCGCGAGATCTTCGCGGCCCTGAAGTCGGGCGACGTGAGCGGCTCCGCCCTGGCGGGCTACGACCGGGCGGTGCGCGACAGCGTCATCGGCCGCGATCTGCGACGACGGCGCAACATGCGTCTCGCGTTCAAGTCGGGGTTTTACGGCGGCGGGATCCGCAGCAGCCTGGCGATCGCGACGGGCGGGCGGATCCCGGGAGGGCAGATCGAGGTGGAGGAGGACGCGGCCGAACCGAAACGCGCGACCCCCGCGGCGGCGTTTCAGCCCGACGGCGAGACGACGTTCAGCAAGGTCGACGCGGTCTTCCGCTCCGGTAACACGACCCGCGACGACATCCCGCCGCACCTGATCCCGGCGGAGCACGTGCCGCGCGAGGTCGCCGAGATGTACGAGCATCTCTGTCCCGCGGGCGTGTACGAATGGTCCGAGGACGGCCTGGTGATCAACGCCCCCAACTGCATCGACTGCCGCGCCACCGACGTGCTCGGTCCGCGGTGGACGCCGCGCGAGGGCGGCAGCGGCCCGAGCTACAAGCGGATGTAGCGGTCCCGGCCGTGTAGTCCCGTGGGCCGCGGCTTCGGGCACCGACGTCCCGGGCGCCGCGGTTCATTCGGAGCGGCCCGACGCGCTGGCCAGTTCCGCGAGCAGTTCGTCGGCCTGGTAGACGGATCGAAGGGCTTCCAGCACGGCGGCGACGTGGACCGACACCGCGCGCGCGTTCGCCGTCCCGAACAGAAACTCGCTCGCGAACGCCCCGTCGTTGCCGTCGAACAGGATCCCCGTGAGGCGTCCGTCGCGATCGATCACCGGGCTGCCGCTGTTGCCGCCCGTCGCGTCGTTGGTCGACACGAAGTCGAGCGGGGTGGTCCCGTCGATCGACGCCCACGCGTCGGTCCAGGCGTCGGGCAGGGGATCGGCCGCCGCGCGCAGGCCATTTATCCGCGTGCGTACGGGCCGGGGCGCCTCCTCGGGACCATAGCCGCGCACGACGCCGTCGGAGACGCGCAGGGTCAGCGTGCCGTCGGGGGCCACGGACTCGCCGAAGGCGGCATACCGGGCCTCGGCGAGGCGGAGCGACACGGCGAGTTCGCGCGCGAGAACCTCGTTCCACGTTTCGCCCACCCGGTCGTGGATCCGCACCATCGACCCCGCGAGATCGAGGAGCGGATCTCCGAGGCGCGCGAGGCTGTCGGGCGTCAGCTCCAGCGCTTCGCGCCGGAACGCCGGATCGTTCACCCGCGATTCGACGATGATCCGCCGCGCCGCCTGGAGAAACGTCTCGTCGGCGCGCACGGCCCGGCGCAGCGGATGCGAGCTGTCGAGCCAGCGGGAAGCGATCTCCAGCCGGCCGGCCAGCAACGCGGCCGAACGGCCGCCGTCGAGCCTGCCCGGCTCCTCGATGCGCCGGCGCATCACGTCCGCGGCGGCTTCCTGGAACGGGAGGCTCCGATCGGCCTCCGGCAGCGCCATCTGCCGGGACCAGGCGACGAGCGCCGCGGCGAGCTGCAGGTGTTCCGACGCGAAGAGGTTGTTGGGGTCGCTGATCACGAGCTCGGGAAACAGCCTGGCCTTCTCGACCTGCACCTCGCCCATTCGGTCCCAGACATCGCCATGCGCAGCGGCTCGTGCGGCATCCGCATTGATCCGCCTCTGGAACTCCCGTTCCCAACGTAACTTGCGCGCCAGTAACTCAGGTAGCGCGAGAGATCGAAGTTCCGCCCCGAACAGCTTCAGATTGTTCTCCAGGCTGAAGCGGGCGTTCTCGATCGTCCGGCTCACCTCCGGCTCCGACGTGGTGGCGCCCTCGAAGACGCCCAGGCGCTGCTCGAAGAACTCCAGGAGCAGGGGATGGCGCACGCCGCGCTCGTACATGAACTCCGCGAGCGTGATGCGGCGGCTCGTCGAACCCGGGTGACCGGCGACGAAGACCGCGTCGCCCGGTTCCGCGCCGGCCGGATTCCACTGGAAGTAGTGCGGAGAATAGGCGGGCCGGCCGTCGGCGCCGTACGCGCGCAGGAAGGCGGCCGACAGCGCGTGGCGCGGCCAGCTGTAGGACGCCGCCGACCCACCGGGCGTCGCGACGGCCCGTTCGGGCGCGAAGACCAGCCGCACGTCCTCGTGGCGTTCGTACTCGTCGAGGAGCCAGCGCGAGCCGTCGTACAGCGGAACGACGCGGCAGATTCGCCGCGTCTCCTTCCGGCAGGTCTCCACCATCTCGTCCGTCAGCACCGATAGCGCTTCGGAGCGCTCGCGGGGGTCGAGGCTGCGCGTCGCGCCAGAGCCGAGCAGGCGCTCCGTCACGTCGGTCGACTTGACGAGCTGGTCGAGCTGGGCGCCCGGACAGCGTCGCTCCGCGGCTGTGGTCCGCGCGAGGAAGCCGGAGCCGAGCAGATCTTCGCCGTCCCGGGTCACGGCCTCGAGGCAGGGGCGCGCACAGTCGTAGTTGGTCGTGGCGAGACCGGACGGGGACGCGAAGGAAGCCGTGCAGAAATCACCGAGGCGCAGGGTGGCGGTACGGACATGCTCGAGCCAGGCCGTCGACGGCTTGAACCCGTAGAGGCTGTCCCATCGTGCCCCCGGCAGGTTGTCGAGGGTCCACATCGTGCCGACCTCGATCCCGGTGTAGGGAAGGGTGTCGGCCGCTTCGTAGGCCTCTTCCGGCACCTCGAGCCGCGCGGGGATCGCCGCCATCGCGGACAGGTCGACGACCGGGCCGGCCGACCCGCCGCCGCACCCGGCGGCCGCGACAGCCCCGGCCACGCCGAGCAGGGCGGCGATGTGCAGTCGGAGCCGCGTCATTGGTTCAGCATCTGCCGCAGGACAGTCTGGAGGATGCCTCCCTCGCGGTAGTACCGGAGCTCGACCGCGGTATCGATGCGCACGAGCGCCTCGAAGGTGATCGGGTCGCCGTCGGAGGGGCGCGCCGTCACCTGCACGGATCCACCGGTCTCGAGGCCGTCGGCGATGCCGGTGATCGAGTAGGTCTCCGTTCCGTCGAGGCCGAAGTCCTCGGCGCGGCGGCCGTCCGGGAACTGCAACGGAAGGACGCCCATGCCGATCAGGTTGCTGCGGTGGATGCGCTCGTAGCCCGCGGCGATCACGGCGCGCACGCCGAGCAGCGCCGGCCCCTTGGCGGCCCAATCGCGGGAAGACCCCGTGCCGTACTCCGTTCCCGCGATCAAGATGAGCGGGACGCCTTCGTCGCGGTACCGCATCGCGGCGTCGTAGATCGACATTTCTTCGCCGCCTGGGAGATGCACCGTATAGCCGCCTTCCACGCCGGGCACGAGCCGGTTGCGGAGGCGAACGTTGGCGAAGGTGCCGCGCATCATCACTTCGTGGTTCCCGCGTCGCGACCCGTACGAATTGAAGTCGCGCACTTCCACGCCGGCGGCCTTCAGGTACTCCGCCGCGGGCGAATCCTTCGCGATCGCGCCCGCCGGCGAGATGTGATCGGTGGTGACCGAATCGCCCACGAGCGCGAGGACGCGCGCCTCGGCGAGGTCCGTCAGGGGCTCCGGTGTGGGCCGCATGCCCTCGAAGAACGGCGGCAGGCGCACGTACGTCGAATCCTCCTGCCATTCGTACCGGTCGCCTTCGGGCGTCTGCAGCTCTCGCCAGTGTTCGTCACCCGCGAACACGTCCGCGTACTGCTGCTCGAACTGCTCGGTCTTCACGGCCGTTCGGACGGTTTCCAGGATCTCCTCCTGCGACGGCCAGATGTCACGCAGGAACACAGGTTCGCCGTCGGCGTCCTCGCCGAGCGGTTCCTTGTACAGGTCGATGTCCATGCGTCCCGCGAGTGCGTACGCCACCACGAGGGGAGGCGAGGCCAAATAGTTCGCGCGGGTATCCGGGTTGATCCGGCCTTCGAAGTTCCGGTTGCCCGACAGCACGGCGCACACCGTGAGGTCGTTGTCGTGGATCGCGGCGGCGATCGGCTCGGGCAGGGGCCCGCTGTTGCCGATGCACGTCGTGCATCCGTAGCCGACCAGGTTGAAGCCGAGCGCCTCGAGATGATGCGTCAGGTCCGCCTCGTTGAGATACTC
This sequence comes from Gemmatimonadota bacterium, assembly GCA_051004775.1. GTDB lineage: Bacteria > Gemmatimonadota > Gemmatimonadetes > Palauibacterales > Palauibacteraceae > JARFPW01. Next base: position 793 of record JBPCJZ010000163.1, on the reverse strand, counting down.
CGTCACGACCTTCGAACCGGGTGCCAGGCTCGTTTTCACCCAGGGCTTCCGGGTCAGGCCCCGCTCCACGGCGTTTCGGGCGAGCAGGCCCGCCGCGACCATGACGCTCGGATTCGACGTGTTGGTGCAGCTCGTGATCGCCGCGATGACGACGGCGCCGTCACGCAGGCGGAAGGTGACCGGTTCGTCTTCGAGACTCTGCCACTCGACGCGAACGCCTGTCTCATCTTCCGCGGTTTCCTCCTCGGTAGCCGTGGCCACGCCGGTGCGCGGGTCGTCGCCGCCCTCGGACTCCCACCGCCGGATTGCGGCAGGGGGCGCGACCGCCGTCGCGACGCGTGATTCGTCGAGCCACGCGAGGAACGAACGCTTCGCGTCGCGCAGCCTGATCCGCTGCTGCGGAAGCTTCGGGCCGGCGAGGCTGGGCTCGACCGTCGAGAGCTCGAGCTCGAGCACGTCGGTGTAGTCCGCCTCCTGGTCGCCGGGCTCGCGAAACAGCCCCATCTCGCGCGCGTAGGCCTCGACGAGATCGGCGTGCTCCGGGTCGCGCCCGGTGAAGCGCAGGTAGTTGATCGTTTCGGCGTCGATCGGGAAGATCGCGCAGGTGGAGCCGAACTCCGGCGACATGTTGCCGATCGTCGCGCGGTCGGCGAGCGAAAGGGCGATGAGTCCGTCCCCGAAGAACTCGACGAACTTCGAGACGACGCCCCGCGCCCGCAGGATTTCGGTGACGCGCAGCACGAGATCGGTGGCGGTCGCGCCCTCCGGCAGCGCCCCATGGAGCCGGAATCCA
>JBPCJZ010000162.1:0-18350 GCA_051004775.1 Gemmatimonadota bacterium | reverse complement strand
TCCCGGACGTCGCGGAGATCGTGATGATCGGCACCCAGCGGAGGTACGGAGCCCGCGCGCGGAGTTCCTTCTCGAACGCCGCGACCACGTCCGGCCCGCGGTCCTCGATCAGGTCCCACTTGTTGGCCACGAGGACGAGGCCGCAGCCCGCGTCCCAGGCCTGCTCTCCGATGCGGAAGTCCTGGTTCGCCACGCCGTCGCGGCAATCGACCATCAGAAGGCAGACATCCGCCCGGTCGATGGCGCTGGTGGCGCGTAGACGGCTGTAGAACTCGACGTCGTCATCCACGCGCGACCGGCGCCGCAGGCCGGCGGTGTCGATCAGGCAGATCCGTTCGCCGTTGAGCTCGAGGTAGGTGTCGATCGCGTCGCGCGTCGTGCCCGCCTCGTCGTGGACGAGCACCCGGTCCTCGCCGAGGAGCTGGTTGACGAAGCTCGATTTTCCGACGTTCGGCTTACCGATCACCGCGAGGTTGAGGACGACCTCTTCCACCGCCAGCTCGTCGGGCGAGGGCAGGTCCGCCACGATCCGGTCCATGAGGTCGCCCGTGCCCCGACCGCTGAGGGCCGACACCGGCACCGGATCCCCGAGGCCGAACCGGTGGAACTCGTGATGTTCGAGGTCCTGGCCCGAATCGTCGATCTTGTTCACGGCGAGGACGACCGGGCGATCCGATTTCCGGAGGAGATCGGCGACGTGCTCGTCGACCGGGTGCAGGCCGGCGCGGCCGTCGGTGACGAACAGGATGACGTTCGCGTGGCCGATGGCCGTCATCACCTGGGCCCGCACTTCCCTGTCGAGCGGCTGCTCGGGGATGTCGAGGATGCCGCCGGTATCGGCGAGCAGGAAGTCGCGGCCGTTCCAGTCGGTGCGCGCGAACTGGCGATCGCGCGTCACCCCGGCGCGTTCGGCCACGATCGCGAGGCGGCGTCCGACGATGCGGTTGAACAGCGTGGACTTCCCGACGTTGGGACGTCCGACGATGGCTACGGTCGGCAGGCCGGTGTCGCCGCCAGCGTCTCCGTTATGTGATCGGACGGGCATATTTGGAGCTCCGGGATTGCCGCCTGCAGTTCTTCGAGCCGCATGTCGTCGAGGAACAACTCATCATCGTTCAGCGCGGTCCGGCTGAACAGGGCGAGATCATAATCGCGGTACGGCTCCAGCGCGCGCTGATGATCCCGCCCGCCGAGCAGGCCCGCCGTCGTGACCATCGGACCGTACAGGCTGTTGACGGCGGCCACCGTATCGACCTGCGCCCCGGTCACGCTGGCGATGTCGCCGGCAAGTTCCCGCAGGTGCTCCAGCATCGACGTTCCCGTGACGAGAACGATCTTGCGGCCGCTCAACTCGGGAAGGTCGGGGAGATCTTCCCGAACCTGGTCGCGGAGGATAGAGATCGCGCCGACTCCGTTGGCCATCAGTTCCTGGTCGTCGAAGTAGTCGGCCCCCGGCACGTCGATCTCCGCCTGGAGGAAGAGCTCGTCGGAGGCGTAGCACCACGCGGTGCCCCGTTCGGCGCGGGCCCGGGCGCGGGCCTGATCGATCATCCCTAGCGCTTCGCGGCACTCGTCCCGCGTCGAGCTGCGTCCGCCGCGATCGGCGTTGAACGCCGTGAGGCCGACCGGCACGACCGACAGGGACAGCGCGGGGTCGCCCCGCTCGTACAGGTCGTCGATCGTGCGCTGCAGGATCGGACCGTCGTTGATCTCCGGGCACAGCACGACCTGGGCGTGGAAGCGGATCCCCCCGGCCGAAAGCCGATCGAGATCTTCGTTGATGTTCGCCGACCGCGGATTGACCAGCATGCGGAGCCGCGCGGCCGGGTCGGTCGCGTGGACGCTAACGTACAGCGGCGAGAGCCGCTGCTCGAAGATCCGCTCCCAGTCGTCTTCCCGGAGGTTGGTCAGCGTGACGTAGTGCCCGTACATGAACGAGAGACGATAGTCGTCGTCCTTGATGTAGAGGTTCGTCCGCAGCTTCTCGATCTTCGGATTGCCCTTCACGAAGCAGAACGGACACGCGTTCGTGCAGCGGCGCACTTTGTCGGGTTCCGGCAGGACGCCGAGCACCCGGCCCTCGTCCTTCTCGATGTCGTAGATGACGGGCGTGCCGTCGGGCTCGCTCCCTTCCAGGATGAGCACGGGGTCGGCCTCGTAGAACATGAGGTCGAGCGAGTCGCGCAGCGGGCGGCCGTTGATGCTGAGGAGTACGGATCCGGCATCGATGCCGAGCTCGTCGGCGATCGAGTCGGGGCGGACCGACGCGACGCGGATCATCCGGCCGCGCGCGGCCCGGCGTCGGCGCCCGCCAGCAGGCGTTCGGCCTCGAGGTACTGGGCCGCCGGCACGAGCACACGGACCACCGCAAGGCCGCCGAACGTGACGACGTGCCAGCGGTCCTTCTGGGACAGGATGGATGCGTCCAGGCCGTGACTCATCAGTTGTTCTACGAGGAGCACGCCAGCGACCTCGTCCGTCGTGCGCGCCACCTCGGCCCACCCCTGCATCAGACGCACGTGCTCGTGCTCAGCGCACGCCGGCGTGTGCCGCCCGCCGCGGAGACACTCCGTGCACAGGACTCTTCCGCAGACCAGGCAGGCCCGCACCGCGACGCAGTCCCGGTGGAGCGCGCAGGACGCCGAGATACGGAGACGGCCGCACCCGAAACAATGAACGGCCGCTTCCGCCCACGGTCTCCCGCAGTGTCGGCAGCGGCCGCCCGCGGACCCGGCGCCGGGCTCGAGGCCCGGCCGCCGTTCCGCATTTCTGTAGTTCTTCAGGACGACGGCGCCTCGTATCGGAACCCGGCGATCGGCGTTTCGCTCTCGATCTGCAGCGCGAAGGTCGCCGCTTCCGACTCGGCCGGAACCGTGAGGGTGAGCGGCTCGGTCAGAACGTCCTGTCCGTCCTCGCCCATGAAGATCACCGACAGCGTGACCTCGGATCCGGGGGCGGCCGTCCGGTTGAGGAACTGGCCGTCGATCGAGTACGTCGTCGCGTCCATCGGGGTGAGCTGCGAACGGAGGATCTCGATCGTCAGCTCGTCACGGCCCTGCAGAATCGTCAGGGCGTCCTCGGGGCTGCCGAGCTCGCGCATCGAGTTGGCCAGCAGGTTGTAGTTGACCCGTTCGAGCGGATACCTGTCGACGAGCTGCTGCGCGAGCGGCATGAGCTCTTCGTAGTGATCCTCCTGGTAGAACGAGTTGGCCAGGTTCTCGTGGACTTCCTTGTTATATGGGTTCAGCTCGTGCGCCTTGCCGAAGGCGACGGCCGCCTGCTCGAAGTTCTGGGCCCGGTACAGGCCGATTCCGACCTGCGACCACTGGCTGAAGGACAGGTCGTCGCGTCCGAGGAGCTCCGCGAAGATGGGCTCGGCCTCGGCCTGGCGATCGGCGTCCATCAGCGCGATCGCGTAGTTCAGCCGCCCGAGGATATCGTCCGGGTTCTCCTCCGAGTACCCGGAGTAGATTTCCAGGGCCCCCGCGTTGTCACCCGATTCCTTGCGGATGCTGGCGAGGTTGATGCTGGCGGTACGGACGATCTCGTCCTGCCCGCCGATCTCGAGCGCGGCCTCGTAGAGCTCCGCCGCCTCTTCCTTCTCACCGCGCGTGTGGTGGATGGATCCCGCGTAGGCCAGCGAACGGGCGTCGCGATTGATCATGTTGGCCGTCTCGAATCGCTCGAGCGCCCGGTCCTCGTCTCCCGCCTGCATCGCTTCGATGCCGGCGTTGTACTGCGTGACCCACGAGCTGAAGCGGAGCGCGCCGACCTGGTCCGCGCAGCCCGGCTCGATCTCGACCAGCTTCGTGAGCATCGAGTCGGCGCCGGTCAGGTCGCGCAGGCCGAGGTACGCCTGGGCGGCCAGGAGGTAGGACTTGGACGGGACTTCATCCATCTCCCAGTTCTCCTCCAGCTTGTCGATGGCGCGCTTGTAGCGGTCCTCCTTCGGCCGCGTGTCGTTGCGCCCCGCCGCCAGCGAGAACTCGACCTCGGCGCTGCGCGTATTCTGATTGCCGCCGTCAACACAATCATCCTGAGCCAGCGCGGCGCCGGGAAGCACCAGCAGCGCCGTCAGGCCGGTCGCCAGATATTTCATGTAATCTCTCTTCATGGCCCCTTAAGTCCTATTGTAAGAGCAACTTCACCGTCGCGTTCCGTGCGTGACCATCGCCGTCGCCGAACACCCGATCACCGTTCCGTAACTCCAATCCTGGCCCGGCCATCGAATCGACGCAAGCGACATCCTCAGCTTGTATACCACCCGTAGTTCGTGAGGTTTCCGGTGTTGAACAGGACGACCGTCTCTCCAGGGGCGATTTCCCCCGTCTCCACCAGTCGGCGCGCAGCCGCCAGGGTCGCCCCGCCCTCGATCCCGAGGCCGAGGCCGTCGGCCCGCGCCGCGTCCGATGCTGCCTCCAGCATCTCGATGTCCGAGACGGCCACGGCCCCCCCGCCCGAGTCGCGGAGCGTCCGCAACATGAGCGCGTCGCCCCGCGCCGAGGGAACGCGCAGGCCCCAGGCCGCCGTCCGGGCGTCGACCCAGGGTTCGGCGGTGTCGGCGCCGGCTGCCCACGCACGCACCACCGGCGCGCAACCCTCGCCCTGCACGGCATACATCCGCGTATCGGGATCCGGTATCCACCCCAGCGCCGCCGACTCCCGCAACGCCTTCCATGTACCGATCAGGCCCGTGCCGCCTCCGGTCGGGTAGACGACGGCGTCCGGCGCGCGCCACTCGAGCGCCTCGAGGATCTCGAAGCCCATGGTCTTCTTGCCTTCGATCCGGTACGGCTCGCGAAGGGTCGACAGGTCGAAGGCCCCCGTCTCCGCCGCGAACGCCGCGGCCCTGGCTCCGCAGTCGGAGATCAGGCCCGGAACGGAGCGCAGGTCGGCTCCGTAGGCCCGGCATCGCTCGGCGACGGTGTCCGGCGTGTCCTCCGGGATGAAGATCGTGGCCGGCTTCCCCGCCCGGGCGGCGTAGGCCGCGAGCGCCACGCCTGCGTTCCCGGCGCTCGGGACCACGAACGATGTGGCGCCGTCGTGCGCCGCTCGCGTCACGGCCGCGGACATGCCGCGGTCCTTGAAGCTGCCCGTCGGGTTGCCGCCCTCGTCCTTCACGAGCAGGCGGACGCCCAGGCGGTCGCCCGTCACGGGCAGATCGAGGAGGGGAGTCCCCCCTTCCCCGAGGCTGATCGGCGATTCGCCCGGACGCAGCGGGAGGAGCTCACGGTATCGCCACATGCCCGAGGGGCGGCTTCGCCACGTGTCCCGCAGGTCGGCTGGCAGTCCGCCGCGCGTCTCGGGCTCCGGCTTCGCCGCCGCCCCCGAACCCGCTCCCGCTCCCGCTCCCGCTTCGGTCGCGGGATAGCGCACGACCTGGACGCCGCCGCACGAGGGGCACAGCGCAGCGAGGGGAGTCGGGGCGCGCGTCTCCCCGCACCTGCTGCAGGTGAGTTCGAATTCGGGCGCCGATGCGGTCACGACCCTACCTCCACGGTGAGTTCCCGCAGGATGCGCGCGGCCGTCGCGGGTCCGATGCCGGGGGCCGCCGCGAGTTCCGCGACCGACAGACGGCGAATCGCCGCCACGCTTCCAAACTCCCGCAGGAGGTCGGTTTCACGCTTCGGTCCGACGCCCGCGATCTCCGAGAGGCGCGACCGGAGGGTCCGGCGCCGGCGCAGACGGCGGTTGTAGCCCACGGCGAACCGGTGGGCCTCGTTGCGGGCGCGTTGCAGCCAGTGTAGTGCCGGATCTGAGCTGCGGAGCCGGACGGGCGCATCCTTGCCGGGCAGGTAGATCTCTTCGAGGCGCTTGGCGAGCGCCGCCACCGGCAGGTCGGAGACGCCGGCCGACTCCATCCCCTGGAGCGCGGCGCCCAGCTGGCCCTTGCCGCCGTCGATCAGCACCAGGTCCGGCAACGCCCCGTCCTCCGCGACGCGCCGATGAAAATAGCGCCCCACGGCCTCCTGCATCATCGCATAGTCGTCCGTATCGCCCTCGCGCGTCTCCCGGATCCGGAAGCGCCGGTAGCCGCTCTTGTCCGGCCGGCCGTCGCGCAGCCACACCGCGACGCCGACGGAGTCGACGCCGCCGAGCGTCGAGATGTCGAAGCAGACGATCGAGCGCGGCGGCTCCGCCAGGTCGAGCGCATCCGCGAGGCGACGGGCCGCCGCCGGCACCTCGTCGAGGCCCGCGCCCTCCTGCTCGGGGCCGCCCTCCTCGGCGAGGTGTCGAGCGTTCTCCTCGGCCAGCTCCACCAGGCGCCGCTTCTGGCCCCGCTGCGGCCGGTGGATCGTGACCGGCGAGGCGTGGTGCTCCGACAGCACCTCCTCGAGCACGCCCTGGTCGACGGGCGTCGCCGCGACCAGGATCTCGTCCGGGACGTCCGCCGCGGGAAGGTAGAAGTCGCGGAGCGCGGCGCTCACCAGCTCGCCCATCGTGTCGCCCTCCTCCGAGCGGAGGAACCGGGCGTCCCGCCCGAGCAGGTGGCCGTCGCGCACGCGCAGCAGGACGGCGCATGTGACTTCACCGGCGCGGGCGATCCCGAGGACGTCCCGGTCTCCGCCCCTGAAATCGATGCTCGTCTGGCGACGGCCCAACACCTCTAGCCCCTTCAGCACGTCGCGAAGCTGCGCCGCCCGCTCGAACTCGAGCGCGTCCGCGGCGGCCTCCATGTCGGACCGCACCCGGCGACGGAGGGCCGTCGTCCGCCCGCCGAGGATCTCGAGAATCTGATCGATCATCGCGCGGTACTCTTCCTCGGTCTGATAGCCGACGCACGGCGCCTTGCAGCGATCGATGTGAAAATCGAGGCACGGACGGTCCGGCGCCCGGTCCGGGAGCGGGTAGTCGCACGTCCGCACGGTGAACGTGCTCTTGATCACGCGCAGGGCCCGCCGCATCGACTTCACGTTCGTGAACGGCCCGAAGTAGCGGGAGCCGTCGCGTTCCAGCCGGCGCGTCACGATGAGCCGCGGAAACGGCTCCTGCACGGTGACCTTGACGTACGGATACGACTTGTCGTCCCGGAGCTGGATGTTGTAGCGCGGCGTGTGCTCGCGGATGAGCGTCGACTCGAGCAGGAGTGCCTCCGCCTCGCTGCCGGCCAGGATCGTCTCGACCGATTCGATCTCCCGCACGAGGCGGTACAGCTTCGGATGCTCCCGCGCCTCTCCCCGGAAGTAGTTTCTGACCCGGGATCGAAGCGACTTCGCCTTCCCGACGTAGATCAGCTCTCCCGCCTCGTTGCGGAAGAGGTAGACGCCCGGAGATCGGGGCAGTTCGGCGAGGCTCGCGCCCAGGGCCTCAGACGGCATCGACCGAACCTTTCAGGCGAGCCACAACCGGCGGGCGCCGCGCGATGAGCAGGTATGGAATCGCCCCGGCGACGAGCACCGCGCCGAGCAGACCGAGGGACCCGAGGAACCCGCCAGGCAGCCGGGGCTCGAGGACGCCGCGCACCCAGAAGCCGGCGCCGCCCGCCGCCAGCGCGCCCGCGACCAGCCGGAGGACGGCCAGCAGCGCCTTGCGGTCAAACAGCGGACCGATCCGTCGACCGAGCAGCGACCAGTGAAGGATCAGGTTGAGCCACGAACCGCACACGCCACCGAGGACGATCCCGACCGCGCTGTACGTCCCGTAGCCGGCCGACCGCATACCCAGCGTCAGGGCCACGCTCACCCCGATGCCCAGGGTTACGGAGGCGGCCGCGATACGCATGGGCGTCCGGGTGTCCTGCAGCGCGTGGAAGCCGCTGGCGAACAGCTTGAGACAGCTCATGGCGACGAGGCCGAGCGAATAGGCGGCGAGGATCGTCGCGACGAGCGCCGTGCTGTCGGCATCGAACTCGCGCCGCTGGTAGAGGAGCGCGACAGCGAGGTCGCCGAAAAGCACCAGGACGACGGCCGCCGGAAGCACGAAGAACGTGACCTGGAAGAAGCCGTCGACCAGGCGGACCCGGAGCGCATCGCGGGTCGCGTCGCGCGACATCGTGGGGAGCGCCGCCGCCGCGACGCTGATCCCGAACAGGCTCACCGGGAGATAGACGAGACGCTGAGAGTAGCTGAGCGCCGCCAGGGCCCCGGTTCCGGCCAGGCCGGCCAGCGACAGGTCGACCAGCGAGGACAACTGGAAAATCCCCTGGCTCGAGATGACCGGGAGCGCGTTGCGCGCCACCCGCCGCAGCGGCTCCCAGTCGAGGCCGAGGCGGGGCCGCTTGATCCCCGCGATCCTCAGCGAGGCCGGCAACTGGATCCCGACCTGCAGCACGCTGCCGGCGAGCGCCGACCAGGCGAGCGCGTGGGCCCAGGCCGTAGAGCCGATGGCGGCGGCGAGAAACAGGCCACCCACCTGCGCCAAATTCCACAGGGCGGGAGCCGCGAACGGGAGGAAGAAGCGGTGGTGGCTCGTGAGCACACCGAGGCACCAGGCGCCGAGGATCAGAACGCCGGCCATCGGGAACAGGATACGCACGAGGCTCGTCGTCAGGATGCGCGTCGCTTCGTCGGCGGTCCCGAGCACCGCCGCGGTGATCCAGGGCGCGAGCAGCACGCCGAGGCCGCTCAGGAGGGTGGCGGTGACGAGCACCATCCCGAGCACCGAAGCCGCCAGCCTCGGTGGATCGGTCGTTCGATCGCCATCCGCCGGGCGCGCGCCGTCGCGTCCGTCCTGGCGGGCCGCGGTCTGGGGCGCCGGATCGCCCTGCCCCCCGGCGGCGGCAGTCTCGGTGGCAGCGATTTCGAGCTGCTCGCTGTATACGGGGACGAAGGACGCCGACAGGGTTCCTTCCCCGAGCAGATTCCGGATGATGTTGGGGATTTTCATCGCCGCCCAGTAGGCGTCGGCCGGCAGCCGGGTTCCGAGGAACGCGGCCACCGCCGCGTCGCGGGCCAGGCCCGTGACCCGGCTGAACATGATCCCGGACCCGACGGACGCCGCGTGGCCGGAGCCGCGGCGAAGGCCGAAGCGCGTGCGGCGGGACGCGGGCGTGGGTTCAATCACCCGGTGGGAGCCCCCGCGGCTGGGCCGATTGTTCGCCGAGCAGAGAACGGAGGAAGCCGGTCTCCTCCTTCACCTCCTGGAGGCTCTCGGTCAGGTAGCGGACCTCGCCCTCGAGCTGGTCGATCCGGCGCGTCAGTTCGCCCGCGTCCGGGATCTCGTCGCCGGAAATCCGGCGCGCGAACGCCCGCCCGAACTCGGAATCGATGACGATCGCAAGTATCGGAATCATGAGGACTACGAGGATGACGAGCGCCCAGATGACCATGCGGCGAAGCTAGCCGCGCCCCTCCGCACCAGCAACGCGCGACGAGGCCATCAGCGCCTCCACGAGGCCCTCACCGTAGCGGCAGAGAAACTGCGCCGACGTGATGATCCGCTCCTGCCGGTTTCCGCCCGGGCGAAGGTGTGTGTTCAGCCTCTGGACCTGTCCGAGCGCGATCGATTCCCGCTCCGCCACGTGCACGTCGATGGTCTTCGTCAGGCCGGACATCGCCTTCCCCGCCTCGTGCGAGGCTCGGGCCACGGCGCTGCGGAGGCCCGGAATCTCGGCGGCCGCCGCGTCCCCGAGCCGCTCGAACGCCGACCGCAGCTCCGCCTCGGCCCCCTCGAGGGCCGCGGCGACGGCCGGGGGCCTCGCGCCGTCGATCCAGCGCGCCGGAAGCTCGTCGCCGCGATCCGCTACGTCCGCCGCCACGAGGCCCAGCTTGCTCAGCATGTGGTCGACCGCGGCTTCGACGAGCAGCCAGTTGTCGCGCGGATGCACGACGGGAAACGGCACGCCGAGCGCCGAGAACAACGGAGGAAGCTGCGCCCAGTACCCCATCTCGCCCGGTCCGAGGACGGTCGCGGCGACGGGCAGAAGGCGGCTCTCGAGAACCGGCCGCAGAGCGGCGGCCGGCGTGAAGGACTCGGGCCTCTCGGTCAGCAGCGCTGCGAGCGCGGCGCGGTCCACCGCCTCGCCGTCGCCGAGGTCGAACCCGCCGTCGGCCGCGAGAACGTGACGGCGGCCCGCGTCGGCGTCCGTATTCGCGTCCGCATTCCCGCCCGCGCCCGCGTCAGCGCCCGCGTCGAAGAAGATCTGCAACCCGGCGGCCGGCGGGGTGAGGCCCGGGGTGTAACCGGCGTCCTCGAGGCGCGTCCTTCCGTCCGCCATGGCCGTCGTCACGCGGTCCGGCGCCTCCAACACCGATCGGTAGAGACCCGACGCCGCCCGGCGGACGAACGGGTCGCTCGAATCCAGCAGCACGATATCGTGCCCCGCGAGCGCGCCCGCCATCCCGCGAATGAAGGCGGCTGCGAACGTTGCACCCGGCTGATACGCCGCCTCGAGATCGCCGAACCACGGGGCCGGGGCCCCCGTCGCCGGACCCCGGGAGCAGCTCCGGAGCCGCGCGATTGCTTCCGCCACGCTCGCCGGGAGCGGCGTCTCCCCCACGCTGCGCTCCTCGCGGCCCGGCGGCGGTTCGAGGCGCAGCTCGATCAGCTCTTCATCCGGGTCGAGCAGCCGGCAGGCCGCGACCTCGTCCCAGTCGTGGTCGTCGGCCGCGACCCAGAAGAGGGCGAGAGTCGGGCGCCCGGTGCGCCGTTCACGCTCCTCCGCGACGCGGATAGCGGTGATCGCCTTATACAGCGAGTACAGGGGCCCGAGGAACAGGCCCGGCTGCTGTCCCGTGCTGACGAGCTCGCCCTCGCCCGCGAGGATGAGGGCGAGCTTCGCGGCCGCCCCGTCGGACGCGGCGGTAAACGCCCGTTCCGGTAGCGGAGATTGGGGTTGGCGAGCCTGGTGCCCGCCGCCCGGACCGTCGGCCCCATTGGGCCCGTCGGCCCCATCGGGCCCATCGGCTCCGGCGGATTCACCGGTACCGGCGGGCCCACGCGTCACCCCGTTCGGCGCCAGGAGCATCCGCGCGCTGCCCGAGCCCGCGACGAAGTCCCCCGCGAGCGTTCCGGCCGGGGCAAAATCGATGGCCTCGATCCGCGGCAGGAGCGGCGCCTCGCCCTTCCTTTGCCGGCTCACCCGACGCCGCCCACCAGGATCAACCGGTCGGAGTCGGCGCCGAACGGGCCGGCGGCGTAGTCGCCGAAACGCGATGTCGGGACCAGCCCCGCGGCCTGGAGAAGTCCGGCGAGATCGCACTCGTCGTAGAGGCGGACCCGCTCCTCGAACTCGCGTGCCTCCGCCCCGGGGGCGCGGATGCTGATCTTCTTCACCACGGCGTCGTGCTCGATCGCGCGCGTCTGCGTGACCGTCGTATCCCCCAGTTGTCGTTCGTCTCGCGGCACGAGCTCGCGCCGCACCCGGGCGGCATGGATGAAGTCGAGCAGCCACCGGCCCTCCGGCCGCATCACGCGCCTGATCTCGGAGAGGACGCGCCGATCGTCGGCCGGATCCCGGAAATAGCCGAACGAGGTGAAGAAGCTCGCCACGCCGGCCACGGACCCGTCGGGCAGGGGGAGTCGACGCATGTCGGCCCGGACGAGACGCGCGTCCGGCATCGAACCCCGCGCCTCCCCCAGCAGCACGCGCGAAAGGTCGAGCCCTACGACGCTGATCCCGCGGCGCTCCAGCTCCCGCACGTGGCGCCCGGCCCCGCACGCGAGGTCGAGCACCAGGCCCTCCGGCGGATGCGCCGCCGCCAGGAACAGGTCGACGGCCTCGCGCGCCTCGGCCGCGTCCCGGTGCGGATAGAGATCGAGATACTCTTCTCCGAACCAGTCACGGAACCACTCGTCCTCCGGCGCCGGCCCGTTCACGCGGGCTCCTTGTGGTACGGTTCGCCACGGAGGATGGTGCCGGCCCGGTAGAGCTGCTCGACGAGGACCAGGCGGGCCAGCTCGTGGGGCATCGTGAAGTCCGACAGGGAGACCTGGTGATCGGCGGCCGCCAGGAGCTCCTCGGACAGACCGAAGGCGCCGCCGATGATCCAGGCGGCCCCCGGCGGGCCGTAAGTCGCGAGCTCCTCGAGCTGCTCCGCCAGGTCGCGGCTTCCCCATCGTTTCCCGCCGCGGGTGAGCGCGAACACCCGGGAGCCATCCGGCAGTCGGCCCCGCAGGGCACGCCCTTCCCTGCGGCGTACCTCCTCCGGCGAGCCCTTCGCGGCCCCGACCTCCCACGCCTCGTAGTCGAAGTAGTGACCGATGCGACGCTCGAATCCCGCGATCGCTTCGGCCAGGGGCGGCCTCGGGGAGCCGACGCACAGGAGGCGGAGCTTCATCGCGACACCACGGTATCGCGCAGGAAACGCTCGTTGTCCCGCCACGGATAGGTCTCCGTGTAGTGCAGTCCGCGACTCTCCCGCCGGCGGCGGGCGCACCGGACGATCAGGAGAGCCACTGTCCGCATGAACTCGGCCTGGCGGCCGGCCATCGCGTCGGGTCCGCGGGCGCCGCTCGCGACCGGCTCGACCTGCAGGGTCTCGAGGGTGGCGAGCGCCTTCGTCAGTCGTTCGTCGGATCGCACGATGCCCACTTCCGTCCACATCAGCTCGCGGATGCGGGTGGCCATCTCCTCCGGCGCCATGCCGGCGGCCGGCAGGTCCGGCGGACGCGGCTCCGCAGGATGGTCCGCCCCGTTGGTTCCACCTGCGCCGCCGCCCGCCGCCGCCGGTTCCTCCGACCGGATCCTGCGGGCGACGCGCTGCGAATAGACCACGGCCTCCAGCAGCGAGTTCGACGCGAGTCGATTCGCGCCGTGGACGCCCGTGCACGCGACTTCGCCCGCCGCGTACAGACCGGGAAGCGACGTCCGCCCGTCCCAGTCGCACAGCAGGCCGCCGCACTGGTAGTGCGCCGCCGGAACGACGGGGATCGGTTCGCGCGGAAAGTCGATGCCGTGCTCGAGGCAGACGTGCCGGATATGGGGAAAGCGGTCCGCGGCCGCGGCCGGATCGATCCCGCTCGCGTCGAGGAGCACGTGCGGGGCGCCGCTCCGGCGCAGCTCCGCGTCGATGGCGCGGGCGACCACGTCGCGGGGTGCAAGGGAGCCGTGCGGATGGTAGGCGTCCATGAACTCGCGGCCGTCCTGGTCCCGGAGGACGGCGCCTTCGCCGCGCACGGCTTCGGAGATCAGGTGCGCCCGGGCCTCGGCAGGATAGAGCGCGGTTGGATGAAACTGGACGAACTCGAGATTCGCGACGGCGGCTCCGGCCGCGAATCCGAGGGCGACGCCATCGCCGGTGGCGATGTCCGGGTTCGTGGTGTGGCGGTACAGGTAGGAGGATCCGCCCGAGGCGAGCACGACGGCCCGGGCCGCCACCGTCATCCATGACTCGCCGTGCACGTCGAGCACCAGGGCGCCCGTACATCGCGCGCCTCGACCCTCGCCTGTCGTGTGCAGCGACCAGACGAGGTGGTCGTCGTACACCCGGATCCTCGGGTCTGCCGCGACGGCGGCGAGGAGGGCGCGTTCGATCTCCCGCCCGGTGAGGTCCTCCGCATGCAGGATGCGGCGGCGGCTGTGGCCCGCTTCGCGACCGAGGTCGAAGGATCCCTCGTCGCGGCTGAAGCGGACGCCCCACTCGATGAGCTCCCGACCTCGTTCCGGGCCTTCGCTGACCAGGTCGGCCACGGCCCGGGCGTGGCAGAGGCCGGCGCCCGCGATCATCGTATCCGCGGCATGAAGCCGCGGTGAGTCCTCCGGGGACACGACGGCCGCCACCCCCCCCTGCGCGTAGTTGGTGTTCGACTCGACACGCTGTTTCTTGGTGACGACGACCACCTCGGCGTAGCGCGCCACCTGCAGGGCGCAGGTCAGGCCGGCGATTCCGGTCCCGACGATCAGCACGTCGGTTTCGAGGCGCGCCGGGACGTCCGCTGCCGTCATGCGGTTCGGCCTCGGGCGGCGCGCGCGAGCGCATCGGCCTCGAACGACGGAACGGCGACCCGGCGCACGGCGGCGAGCAGCCGCTCGGCGCCGAGCTCCCACACCACTTCCTCGGCCAGCCACCACACCGGCACGCGCTCTGGCAGGCCGGGCGCGAGCTTCACGGCGTCCTTCCGGGTGCAGACGACGCCGTCCGTCCCGGCGGCCGCCGCGATGTTCTGCACCGTCCGCTTCTCGTACCGGGCGTGGTCCGTGAGGGCGATGCGGTGCCGCGGAGACAGCCCCAGCGAGCGCAGGGTCCGGAAGAACGGCTCGGGCCACATGATCGCGGCGACCGCCACGGCCGGGCGCGGCACGCTCACCTCCTCGGCTGCGCGGTTGGCCGGGCGAAGTCCGACCGGCTGCAGACGGGCCCGCGCGACGAACAGCTTGCCGTTGGCGCTCTGCAGTTCGTGCTCGAGCGCCTCGGAGCGGGCCGCAGAAGCGAAACGCCGGATGACGATGGCGGCGTCGGCCCGGTGGAGCGCCGAGAACCTTTCGCGGTACGGACCGGCCGGGAGGCGCTCGCGATTGACGGCGTGCTCGGCGGCGATCGCGACGAGATCGAGATCCCGGTGGAGCCGGCGGTGCTGGAAACCGGAGTCCAGCATGACCGCGCCGCAGCCGTCCCGTACGGCTTGTTCGACTACCGGGACGCGCCAGCGGGCGCCCGCGACCGGAATGTCCGGGTTCAACTGCCGGTGCAATTCGATCTCGTCCGACTGCCCCGGGGTCACCACCGCGACGGAACAGCCGAAGTCCGCCAGGTCACGCGCGAGCGCCGCCGTGAGCGGCGTCTTGCCGCTGCCGCCCGTCGACAGCCCGCCCACCGAGATCACCGGCACCGGAGCCCGCCACGGCACGAACACTCCCGAGTCCCACAGACCGTTCCGCAGATCTACCGCCGTACCGTAAAGGGCCGCCGCCCCCCGGAGGAACGACCCCGGGTCGCCCCATGCGCCCCGGATCCGGCGCTCCAGCCGGCCCCGGCCGGGCTGGCGCCTCATGCCTCCGCCTCCGCCCGGGCGCGGCAGCCCGCCGACATCTCGTCGATGGCCGTGTCGAGCCGCGCCGTCCACCGGCCGAGCTCCTCGCGGGGGACGTCTCGCGGCACGGAAATCGGCTCTCCGAACCCGACGAAGATCCGGGCGAACGGCCGAGGAACCAGGAACTCATCCCACGACTTCGCTCGCCACGCCCGCGCCGGGACCGCCGAGACGGGGACGATGGGCAGGCCGGACAACGCCGCCACCCGGATGATCCCCGGCTTGCTCCGCCGGGCGGGACCCCGCGGGCCGTCGGTCGTCAGGGCGAGCGGACGCCCCTCGGCGCCGAGGCGGGCAAGGCGCTGCAGGGCCGTCGCTCCGCCCGCGCTGCTGGAACCGCGAACGACCCGACCGCCGAGCGCTTCCACGATCCCCGTCGCGATGTCCCCGTCCCGATGATGGCTGATCATCACGCCCACGCCGTTCGGCATGTAGCGCAGCGTGAGGGCGAGCAGCTCGCCGTGCCACAGGGCGTAGACCGCGGGTTCGAGGTCGCGGCGCGCGGCTCTCTCGGTCCCGTCCGCCGCCACCTCCAGGTAGCGCCAGGTCGCGCCCAGCCCGCGCAGGAGCGGCGATGCGAGCGCTCGCGCTATCGTGACGCGGTTCACGCCGACCCGGTCCCCGGGGTCTCGGTCTCGACCGGACCGGCGCCGGCCGAGCGCCCTCCCGCGGGAGCCCGCCCTTCCAGCAGCCGGACACAGGCCTCCGCCACGCGGCCCGCCGCGCCGGGTGACCCGAGGCGTCCGCGTACTTCGTCGAGGTCCGCGACGACGGCCGCCCGCTCGGGGCCGTCGCCCAGCAGGGGCCGCACGGCGTCGGCGAGGTTTCCGGGTGTCATTCGCGACTGGAGGCATTCCCGTACGATAGCGCGACCGGCCACCAGATTCACGAGCCCGACGTGTTCCACCCGCACCAGCGATCGGAGGATGCCGAAGGTCAGGGGATGCACTCGATAACCGATGACCATCGGAACCCCGGCGATCGCGAGCTGCAGCGTGATGGTCCCGGACTTCGTAATCGCCGCGCGCGAACCCGCGAGCACTTCCTCGGGCGGGACGAGCCAGTCGGCGGGACAGTCCGCGTAGGCGGCGGCGGGCAGATCCGGCGTGCGGGCGACGAGTATCGGCCTTCCATCGGGAGCCGCGGCCCGGCGCGCCGCCTCGAGAAAGACCGGCAGCATGCGGTCGACCTCCTGGCGCCGGGAGCCCGGAAAGACGCCGACGGCGGTTCGCTCACCGGTCGACGGAGCGGGCGGCGCATGGTCGAGCAGCGGATGACCTACGAAGCGCGCGCGCGCGCCGTAGCGGGCCAGAAGTTCGGCTTCGAACGGGAGCACGACGCACACCTCGTCACACCACTCGGCGAGCCGGCGAGCCCGCCTTTCCTTCCACGCCCACACCTGGGGCGCGATGTAGTAAAGCACCGGTATTCCGCGCCCGTGTGCCTCGCCCGCGAGCGGGAGGTTGAACCCGGGGTAATCGATTGGCACAACGAGGTCCACGCTCTCCCGCGCGAGAGCCGCGTAGACCTCGCGGCGGAGCCGGAGCAGGTCCGGTAGATGCCGGACGACCTCCGCGAGTCCGAGGACGGCGAGACGATCGAGCCCGGCCAGTCGCTCGACCCCGGCCGCCTCCATGCGGCTCCCGCCGAGCCCCAGCAGCCGCACACCGGGGATGCGACGCACGAGCTCGCGCGCCAGTTCGGCTCCGTGGATGTCCCCCGAGGCTTCGCCGGCCGAGAGGAAGATGGTGGGGCCGGAGTTCACGGCAGGCTCCCGGAAGCCTGTCTCAGAGGTACAGGATCAGCAGGAGGACGATTACGAGCAGCAGAATGAGCGTGATCGTGCGTGGTCCGCCGCGCGTTCCGGAACCCAGGCGCTTCCTCTCCTCACGGATCTTACGCAACGGCATGGTCGGCAGCCTCGATCGCAGTTTGTATTTGCAGGGCGACGTCAAGCGCGGCGCGCCCCTCTTCTCCGCGCACGATCCGCGAGGGCTCCCCCCGGATCGCGGCCACGAACGCCTCGAGCTCGGCCCGCAGCGGCTCGGCCCCGTCCCCGACGACCGCCCTGCGCTCGACGAGGTCCTCGCGCCCCGGTGCGGTTGGGAATCCGGCGCCCGCTCCGGCGCCCGATCCGGCGGGCGATCCGGCGGGCGATCCGGCTCTCGATCCCGCGGCGGCCATCGCGGCGATCGGCCGGCGACGCAGAAACTCGCCGCTCCCCTCCGCCAGGTCGAGGCTCAGGTAGCCGGAGGGCTGAAACACACGCAGCTCCCGGGCGGGCAGAAGCGAGGCCCGGCTCGCGCTGATGTCCGCCACGGCGCCGTTGGTGAACGTCAGCCGGGCGTTGGCCATGTCGACCCTGTCGGTGAGGAGGGACACGCCGATCGCCTCGACGCGGTCGACGGGGCTGTCCACCAGGCCGAGCACGAGATCGATGTCGTGGATCATCAGGTCGAGGGCGACCGACACGTCGGTTCCGCGCGGCTGAAAACGGGCCAGACGGAGGCATGTGATGAAGCGAGGATCGTCGAGCAGTTCCTCGCACGCACGGATGACCGGGTTGAATCGTTCGACGTGTCCCACCGCGAGCACACGTCCCACCGCCGTAGCGCGCGCGATCAGCTCGTCGGCTTCGGCGAGCGTCGGAGTGAGTGGCTTCTCGACGAGCACGTGGCATCCGTGCTCGAGCGCGGCCAGCGTCGCTCCATGATGCTCGGACGTGGTGACGGCGACGACTACGGCGTCGACCTCCGCCAGCAACTCCGACGCGGTGGTGTAGGCGCGGCAGCCTCGCGCGGCCGCGACCTCCGCCGCGCGGTCGCCGTTCCGATCGTGGACCCCCACGAGTTCCGCCGCGGGAAGCTCGTCGACGACCCGCGCATGCACGGACCCGAGACGCCCGACCCCCAGCACGCCGAATCTCATGCGCGTCATGTGACGATCCCGCGCTCCGAGCCGCGAACGAAGTCGAGGAACTTCCGCAGTTCCGGCCCGTCGCGCAGGGTCGCGGCGATCTCCTCGACCGCATCCCCCACGTTCAGGCTCGACTTGAAAAGGATGCGGAACGCCTTGCGCAGGTCCCGGAGAACGTCGTCGTCGAAGCCGCGGCGTTTCAGGCCCACGAGGTTCAGGCCCCGGGGGCGCACCGGGTGCCCGTCGACCAGGAGGAACGGCGGAATGTCCTTGGTCGCCTTGGAACAGGCGCCGACGAAGGCATGGTCGCCGATCCGCACGAACTGGTGGACGCCGACCAGGCCGCCGATCGTCACGTGGTCGCCCACCTCTACGTGACCGCCCAGCCCGACGCAGTTCGCCAGCACCGCGTGGTGGCCGACGGAGCAGTCGTGGCCGACATGGCTGTAGGCCATCAGCAGGCAGTCCTCCCCCACGCGCGTCACGCCGCCCTCGCCGGTCCCCCGGTTGAGCGTGCAGTACTC
>JBPCJZ010000161.1:0-5156 GCA_051004775.1 Gemmatimonadota bacterium | reverse complement strand
GCTGCGACTGAACGCATGAACGCCTACACGCTCGGGGCGGGCGACTCCGCTCCCCGGAAGGGAATCGAGGGACCCGATGTATAGATCGATCGCCGACTGGATCGCGGGCGCCGAGGAAACCGGCGTCGACCTGCCCACGGCCGTGCTGCGCGCAGAGATGAAGCAGACGGGAGCCGGCGAGGAAGAGATTCGCGCACGGATCCGTGATGCTCTCGCCGTCATGCGACAGGCCGTCGCCGAGGGCATGACCAGCGACGAGCGCAGCCCGTCA
Source organism: Gemmatimonadota bacterium (assembly GCA_051004775.1). Classification (GTDB taxonomy): domain Bacteria; phylum Gemmatimonadota; class Gemmatimonadetes; order Palauibacterales; family Palauibacteraceae; genus JARFPW01. Next base: position 4,885 of record JBPCJZ010000161.1, on the reverse strand, counting down.
GGCCTGAGCGGCGGGCGCGCGAAGAAGCTGGACGAGGGCGGTGCTCGGCTGCTCGGCCCACGCTTTACTCAGGTACTTTCCCGTGCCATAGCTACGCTGGAAGTGAATGCACGCATGGGTTTGATCATGGCGGCGCCGACCGCCGGCGCGGCCGGAATCGTCCCGGCCGTGCTCCTGACGCTCGCCGAAGACCACGACTGGTCGGAGGATCAGCTAGTCGATGCCATGCTCGTGGCGGGCGGGGTCGGTGGGGTCATCGCGGAGCGGGCGTCGATCGCCGGAGCCGGCGGCGGCTGCCAGGCCGAGACGGGCAGCGCCGCCGCGATGGCCGCCGGGGCCGTCACGTGGATCGAGGGCGGAACGCCCGACCAGGTCGGTACCGCCGTCGCCCTCACCGTGCAGGGGATGCTCGGGCTCATCTGCGATCCGGTCGCCGGGCTCGTCGAAGTCCCGTGCGTCTACCGCAACGCGACGGGAGCGGTAAACGCCATCGCCGCCGCGGAGATGGCCCTGGCGGGCCTCGACTTCCCGATCCCGGTCGACGAAGTGATCGACGTCATGGGGGAGGTCGGGCGGAAGATGGACGTGCGGTACCGCGAGACGGCGCTGGGAGGCCTCGCCGCCACGCCGGCCGGCCAGCAGATTGCCGAACGGGCGGGCATGACCGAGCTGGTGCAGCTCCAGCGGAAGGGCCGCACCCAGGGGGAAGAGACGAAGCGATTCGGCCCCTCGTGAGCCGCGTCTCGAACTCGGGCGCCCCGGCGCGTACATTCGGTCCCGCCGGGCCGGGATGCCCGACGTGATCCCGAACGACCGATCACCGAACGACCGATCACCGAACGCGACGATCACCGAACGACCGATCACCGAACGACCGATCACCGAACGCGACGAGAACGAGGGAAGAGCGATATGACCGTGCTTCTGCTATTGCTGGCGGCCGCCATCGGAGTGGGCCTTCTCCTCGGGGTGCTCGCGAAGATGCCTCCGCTCCAGATCCTCGCCCAGTGCGCTGCGATGAGCTTCGCGGCGATCATATTCTTCGGGCTGGTCAGCCTCCTGTAGCCCGCCACAAGACCCCGGCGACCCCCGCGGCTCCGCGCCGCCTCAACCGCGGTCCAGCTCCCTGCGCAGCCGCCTTTGCTCCGCCAGCTTCAGGCGCGCCCTGCGCCGCTCCTCCGCGTCCTGGTACCTGCGATACTGATCCTCGCTTTCGATCAGCAGCCGCGGGATCGCCTTGGGCTGGAAGTCTTTATCGATCGCCACCATCGTGACGTAGCAGGAGTTCGTATGGCGTCGGCCACCGCCGTGCACGTGCTCGGCCTCCACCCGAACGCCGATCTCCATCGAGGTTCGTCCCACCGTGTTGATGGAGGCCTTCAGAGTCACCACTTCGCCGATCTCGATGGGGGACCGGAAGTCCACCTGGTCGAAGCTGGCGGTCACACACGGGTTCTCGCAGTGCCGGGCCGCGCTGACCCACGCCACCTTGTCGACCAGCGCCAGTACGACGCCGCCGAACACATTGCCCCACAGGTTGGCGTCGGCCGGCGACATGAGCTGGGTCAGGGTCGCCTGCGAGTTGGCCACCGTGCGGGACTCATCGAGGCCCCTGCCGACGGCGATCGGCAGGACGGGTATGATCCTGGGGTCTGTCACTGGTTGTCGTCCTGGCTCAGTTGGATGGAATCAGCCGGGGCGGTCGGCGCGTCGTTGCCGGAGTCCGAGTGCTCGATCTTTCCGCCCTGGAGTGCGGCGAAGCCCGTCAGCAGCGCCGCGGCGGCGCCCGTCAGGAGCACGAAGCGTCGGAGTCGCCTCTCCCGTGGCTGGAGGAGCGAATAGGCCGCGAAGATGGCCGCAGTCACCAGCAGTACCGCCGCCCAGGTCGCCCATGTCCGGTGGTTCTGCACGACGGACGGCGTCACGAAGATCCGCTGGGAAACGTCGTCGGCGGCCGCGATCCCGGTGAAATAGCTGGGGATCGCGGCTGTTCCGCCGAGGAGGATCGACAGCACGCCGTAGCGCTCGAGTTCCTCTCGCCGCAGGGCCCAGCCCGCGAGGCCGACGACGGCGCCAACGATAGGCAGCACGATCGCGAACGGGTGGGTTACGAGATGAATGTATTCCCAGTTCACGGCGAAGCCGGGCGCCCGGGCCTGGAACGTTTCACGGTTTTCATCACCTGTTTCAGTGGTCGGTAGCCGCATGTCGCGGCGCCCGAACGGTTGACAGTCTCCCGGAAATTCCATAGATACCGCGTCCCCGAAAAGTCGGGGCGGGCCCCCTTCGTCTAGTGGCCCAGGATACCTGGTTCTCAGCCAGGAGACAGGGGTTCGATTCCCCTAGGGGGTATGCTGGTCCCTGCGGGCGCGTTCGCGCCTGCGCACGGCGGCACGAAGATTCGTCGTCCGGCCGCAACGTATGCGGCGGCCCGCACGCACGCCCCACTGTTGCCACATAACACGATAGGCCTACCATTCCGCCCGCCCGCCCGCGCATCCCACAGATGCGGCGCTGGAGCATCGGGGTTCCGGGAGAGTTGATGACGCGTTGGAATACAGCAGCCGGGCGAGTCGCATCCGGCGCCATGGTGGTCCTACTCCTCTGTCCGATCAGGCTGGCGGCCCAGGACACCACGGGGGCGCAGGACAGGGTCAACCGGGACACCGCGGCGCAGGCCCTTTCCGCCGACACGATCCAGCCCGTCCCCAGCGTCGCGGACTACGCCGTTCCGGTGACGTACGAGGCCGTCCCCCGCGCCAACGCCGTCGTCGATTCGGCGGAGGCGGCGCTCAGCGAGGTCGATCGGCTGGCCGACCTCACCGACGTCCAACAGGAGACCGACAAGGCCGAGGCACGAATCCGGACCATCGATGCGCGGCTCGCCGACCTGCGGCGCTCCGAGTACGCCCGCCCCGATCGAATTTCTTCCGTACATGACGGGGCCCTGAACTACGTCGGACGGCTGGAGGACCTCGGCGCGTCGATCGCGACCCGGCTCGAGACGCTCGGCGAGACGCGCGAGCGCTGGCGAGCGAAGCGGGCCCTGTGGAGGCGGTGGCGCGACAGCCTGAGCCTCGATCCGGAGTACGGGCTCCTCGCCGCGGACGTCGACGAGGCCGTGGACGGCGTCGACCGCGTCCTGGACAGAGTTGGAATGCTGTACCCGAGCGTGCTCGGGGCGCAGCGGGAGGCCGAGTCGCTCCGCCGCCGGTTCAGGGACGCCGCGGCCGAGGCGACGACCCTCCGCGTCGTACGCCGGCAGGCGCTCCTCGACCGATCGACGCCCGTGCTCCTGACGCCGGCCTACTTGCAACAGCTCGGGCCGGGGCTCGTGAAGCGGGCGATCGACGGCGCCGAGGACGCGCTCGCGCAGATGATCGTCTTCCTTCCCGGGGTCGCCTGGCTCCTGGTGCTTCACGGCCTGGTGATTCTCGGACTGGCCCAGATGGCGCGACGGCTGAAGGCTCGCGTCAGCAATCGCGACCCGGCATTTGCCCGGCCGGTTTCGATCGGCCTGTTCGTGACGACCGCGCTCCTCGGCGCCGCGTACGCCCCGGCCCCGGCGGCCTGGGAGGTCCTGATGTGGACGACGCTCAGCATCTCGGGCTCGCGGATCGCGTCACGCCTCCTGCGCGATCGTCGTACGCGCACCCTGGTGTACCTCGTGGCCGCGATCTACCCGGTCTTCCTCCTGATGGAAGCCGTCTCGCTTCCCGCCCCGCTGTTCAGACCTGCCCTTCTGCTCCTCGTCCTCGTCGGTGTCGTGGTTCAGTTCGTCGAGGTCCGACGCCGGGGAGGTCCCGGGATCGCTACACCCGTCGGGCACTGGTCCGTCCGCGTGGCGGGTGCGGCGCTGGCGTTCGTGGCCGTCGCCGACGTGCTCGGTTTCGACCAGTTGGCGTTCTGGGTCGTGCAGGCGAGCATCGCCGCCGCCTTCGTGATCTTTGTGGTCGTCCTGCTCATCCGGCTTACGAGGTCGACGATCCAGACGATGCTCAGTACGGAGCCGAAGGGCCGCTTGCGATTCGTTCGGCGGATCGGGTATCAACTGGCTGACCGTTTGACCTGGCTGGTCCAGGCCGTGCTCTGGCTGGGGGCCATCCTGTACGTCCTCGACGTGTGGGAGATCGCGCCCTCGCCCCTGCGCACGTGGAACGTGCTCATCGGGGCCGGCTTCCACATCGGAGACGTAGAGATCACCCTTGGCCGGGTACTCCTCGCCGCCCTCGTCATGTATCTCGTGACCCTGCTGTCGTGGTTGGCGCGCGCCTCCGTCGAGGCCCGGGCGCTCGAACGCTGGAACATCGATCGCGGGATGAGCAACTCGATCTCGCGTATCCTCCACTACGCGCTGCTCGCCTTCGGCTTTCTGCTGGCGGCCCGGATGGTCGGCTTCGGCCTCAGCAACTTCGCCCTCGTAGCAGGTGCGCTCGGCGTCGGTATCGGATTCGGCCTTCAGAACGTCGTGAACAACTTCGTGAGCGGACTCATCCTGCTGTTTGAACGGCCGATCCGCGTGGGCGACATCGTGGTGGTCGGAGACCAGTGGGGTACCATCCAGAACATCGGCCTTCGCGCGACCACGATCCTCGACTTCGACGAATCGGAGACGATCGTCCCCAATGCCGACCTGGTCTCACAGCGCGTCACCAACTGGACCCTGTCGAGCAGCGTCGCCCGGCTCGTGGTCCCTGTCGGCGTGGCGTACGGATCCGACGTCGCGAAGGTGCTCGAGGTGCTCCTGGCGGCGGCCGGGTCGGAGGAGATCGTCCTGGACTCGCCGGAGCCGCAGGCGCTCTTCCGCGGGTTCGGCGACAGTTCGCTCAACTTCGAACTCCGCGTCTGGCTGGCGGACGTCCGCTCGCTGCCGAAGCTCCAGAGC
>JBPCJZ010000160.1:0-8058 GCA_051004775.1 Gemmatimonadota bacterium | reverse complement strand
CGGTCGAGCAGGACCGGGTGCTCCGGCGAGGCCTTCACGGCCTTGGCGAAGAACTCGCGCAGCATCGGCTCGTCGTACACGATCTCCATGGCCCGCCCGCCGAGCACGTAGCTCGGGCGCACGAGGACAGGATAGCCGATCCGTTCCGCGATCCCGATCGCCTCGTCGATGCTCCTCGCGGTGCCCGCCTCCGGCGTCGCGATCCCGAGTTCGTTGCACAGCGCCTCGAACCGCCGCCGGTCTTCCGCCTCGTCGATCGCGTCGACGCTGGTGCCGAGGATCGGCACGCCGAGTGCCTCCAGCCGCCGCGCCAGGCGAAGCGGCGTCTGGCCGCCCATCTGTACGATCACTCCGAACGGCTGCTCGTGCTGGATGATTTCGAGCACGTCTTCCAGCGTCAGCGGCTCGAAGTAGAGCTTGTCCGAGATGTCGAAGTCGGTCGACACGGTCTCGGGGTTCGAGTTGACCATGATCGTTTCGACGCCGGCCTCGCGGAGCGCGATCGCGGCGGAGACGCAGCAGTAGTCGAACTCGACGCCCTGGCCGATGCGGTTCGGGCCGCTGCCGAGAATGACGACCTTCTTGCGATCGCTGCGGACCGACTCGTTCTCGGTCTCGTACGTGGAATAGAGATACGGAGTCGCGGCGGGGAACTCGCCCGCGCAGGTGTCGACCGTCTTGAACACGGGGCGGATGCCGTGCGCGTGGCGGAGCTCTCGGATGTCGTCTTCCCTCACTGTCGACGCGGCGCTCGCGGCGCTCGCGCGGTCGGCGTCGTCGGGGTCACCGCCGCCACCGCCGCTACCGCTGCTGCCGCTCCGCATCCGCGCGATCTCCGCGTCGCCGAAGCCCATGCGCTTCGCCGCCGCCAGCAACTCCGGCGTGAGCTCGGGTGCCTCGGCGATCTCGACCGTCGAAGCGACGATGTCGGCCAGCTCGTCGAGGAACCACGGGTCGATGTGGGTGATCTCCGAGATCTCGGCCGGGCTCATCCCGCCCTCGAGCGCCCGATAGATCTGGAAGGGACGCTCGGGCGTCGGCGTGCGAAGCGCCGCGCGCAACGTGCTCTCGTCGCCGTCGCGCAGGCGGTCGCCGTCGGGGTCGGCGGCGGGCACCCAGCCGATGCGGCCGTCCTCCAGCGCGCGGAAGCCCTTGAGCCACGCCTGCTGGAACGTGCGGCCGATCGCCATCACCTCGCCGACCGCCTTCATCTGGATGCCGAGCGTCGCGTCGGCCTGCGGGAACTTCTCGAACGTGAACCGCGGGATCTTCACGACGACGTAATCGAGCACCGGCTCGAAGCACGAGGGCGTGACCTCGGTGATCGCGTTCTCGATCTCGTCGAGCCGGTAGCCGACGGCGAGTTTCGCGCCGATCCGCGCGATCGGGAAGCCGGTCGCCTTCGAGGCGAGCGCCGAACTGCGCGACACGCGCGGGTTCATCTCGATCACCAGGACCTCGCCGGTCTCCGGGCTCACGGCGAACTGGATGTTGCAGCCGCCCGCCTCGACACCGATCTCACGGATGATCCGGAGCGCCGCGTTGCGGAGCGCCTGGTACTCGTGGTCGGACAGCGTCATTGCGGGCGCGACCGTGATCGAGTCGCCCGTGTGGACGCCCATCGGGTCGAAGTTCTCGATCGAACAGACGATCACGACGTTGTCGGCGTGGTCGCGCATCACCTCGAGCTCGAACTCCTTCCAGCCGAGCACGCTGCGGTCGATCAGAACCTCGGTGATCGGCGACAGCTCGAGCCCGCGGCGTACCTTAGCCTCGAACTCCTCGGCGTTCCACGCGATGCCGCCGCCGGTGCCGCCGAGGGTGAATGATGGCCGGATGATGGCGGGGTAGCCCGTGTCCTCGACGATCTGCTTCGCTTCATCGAAGGAGTGCGCGAAGCCGCCGTGCGGCACCGCGAGGCCGATCTTCGCCATCGCCGCGGCGAACTTCTCGCGGTCCTCGGCCTTCTCGATCGCCTCGACGTCGGCCCCGATGAGCTCGACCCCGTAGCGCTCGAGCACGCCGTTCTCGTGCAGGGCGAGCGCCACGTTGAGGGCCGTCTGGCCCCCCATAGTCGGGAGAAGCGCGTCGGGCCGCTCCTTCTCGATCACCCGCTCGACCCACTCGGCCGTCAGCGGCTCGATGTAGGTGGCATCCGCGATGTCGGGGTCCGTCATGATCGTGGCGGGATTGGAGTTCACCAGGATCACCCGGTAGCCCTCTTCGCGCAGCGCGCGGCACGCCTGGGTGCCCGAATAGTCGAACTCGCAGGCTTGCCCGATGATGATCGGGCCGGAGCCGATGAGGAGAATCGAGGAGATGTCGTCGCGTCTGGGCATCGGGCGGCAAGCTACGGCCCGCGCCCGGGCGGCGCACCCGGGGGAAGAACCGAAGCGTAGCATTGAAGCAGAAGTGTCCGCAGGAGCTTTCCGGCCGCGTTGCGCGTTCAACCGAGGGGCAGTGTGAAGCCCGACCTCCCGTCTCCTGCCTCTACGTGCCCCTAAGGCGGAGGATTCCTGGAGGACGCGTTGACGATACTGCCGATTTCTGCCAGCAAGTCATCGACGAGCGCGCCGTCCCAAGCGTCGGCGACGGGACCCGGCTGCATCGCCTCGGCGCGTCCGTTCCGCAGGACGTAAATCCCCTGCGGCACCGGGACGTGACGTTCCGCCTCGGTGCGGCTCGGCCGCAGGAGGAGCAGGTACTTCTCGCCCGTCGCGAAGCTCGGCGCGCCTAACACGCGGCCGCCGGGGTTGGCCTGCTCGATCGTGACCGTTTCGCGAATCGGTCCCTTCAGCGTTCGGGCAATCGCCAGCCGAACATCTTCGAAAGCAAGGCCTTCAGTTGTTCGGCCAGTGGCGACGTCGGCCACCTCGGCCGTGACGATGAGAGGCGCGGACTCGATCAGTGCGCGCGCGCCTTCGGCGATCCGGGGCGAGCGTACCCTCTCCGCCGCCCCGTCCTCGCCGCGGCTACCGCAACCCGCGAGCAGGCAGAGAAGGGCACCCCCTACACCGCTGCTGATGCGCGACCGGCCCTGTCTCATCGGCCTCGCCGCTCCCAGGCATGCTCCGGAACGCGCGCGTTCGGCTGGGCGCGTTGGACCGCCCCTTTCAGCTCATCGACCGATCTGCCCCGCTGGGTTCTTGCGAACTCGACCCTTTCGGAGGCGGGCTCCACGCGGCCATTCCGTATGCCGTACCGACCCTCCGGAGACACCACGCGCTGCGTTCTCACGTTGCGTCCGCCGACCCGGACCTCGGGGCCCCGCCGGAGCATCAAGACGTATTCCTCTCCTTGACGATACGGCGGATCATCGGCGAGGATGATCGTTCGACTGTCCGCCGCGCCGAGGGCCGGTGGACTCGACGGGCGCTTGACGCCCTCGGGGGGGCGTCCCGGAGGCCGTCGTTCCGTCTCGGTTGGTGGCTGTGCCTTCGAGAGTCCAGTGTGGAACAGCTGGATCGTGTTCTCGCCGGCACCGCCCCCGGCGCCGCCGACGCGATCGACCACCTGAAGGGTCACGACTTCCATCGGGATCCGATCGTGGCCCTCGGGCTCCCCTGCGGCGTCCGTCACGAGGTCGTCACCTGGCTGCACCCTTTGCACTCTCGCGTGCACGACTTCCTCGGAGAGGCCAAGCAGCTCTTCCATGGACTCCGGGCTGTTCGCCCAGCTCGCAACCATGAGGGTCTCGGACGGCTGCAGTGAAATCGCCACTAAGACCTGGGCGGCAAACAGGGCCGACATCGCGATCAACCCTCGTAGAATAATCTTCTCGATCTTCATCGGAGTCGTCTCCCTTAAGGTTCAATACTTGCGATTGACGTCGGCGATGTCATGCGCACTGGGCCGATTCGTGTGATCGTCGTAGTACGTCAGCCCCATACAGCCCCCTCGGCTGTTGTGGCCGAGTCCAAACAGATGGCCGACCTCCTGGCAGAAGACGCCCTGGGCGAACCACGAGTTGCCGCTGCCGAAGTAGCTGTTGTAACGGGCATGACCGTGAGCGATCCGACAGTTTGCCCAACAATGCCAATCCCAGCCGGTCTTTTCGATCGAGGCGAGACCGCTCCATCCCGTATCGCCGAAGTTCCCCCCCCACACGCTCATGTCCCCGTGGGAACTCGTGGACGTCATCCGCACGTCGGTCTCGCTGTTCCAGATATTGATTGACCGGATGGCCTCGTTCTGGTGCGTACCAAAAAGGTAGACCTCGAAGTTCGACTGATCCCAGTGCCAATTACCCCAGTCGTGCGCGTCTCCGGCCGCCGTGTCCCAGTTCACCATGGCCAGGCGGGTATTGCTCGCGGTGAGGAAAATCAGGAGAAGGGTTCCAACGCTCAGGAAAAGCTTTCTTTGCATGATTCCTCCGGCTGGTGAGCGTGCGTGCGCCCTGCGGCCTTGCGCCGGTCTCGGGCGCTCTGACGGTCAGGTGCCGAATCCACGGCTCCCGGTCTTGTGATCACTCTGCATAGCGTGGTTCTTGCAGATAGTCCGCCATGTCTCCGTCATGGTCGCTGGATGGAAGCCGCGTCGCCTTCGTGCGTGACGACCACCGCGGGCCGGGTTGAGCCCGCCACCGCGGTGACGGCCGGGATCCTACACGGCGGCCGCCAGTTGTTCGGCCAGGATCCCAACATGCCGCATTGTCCGCTGCGGCACGTAACGGACAGCGACTGCTGGAGCCCCGAGTAGGGGCGCGTTCATCACGCGGCGCGGCGCGAAGTGCAGCTTGCCGTTGGCCAGGGTCTGGAAGGCCGTTCCGAAGTGGGGCTGGCCCAGTCCGTGGCCCATCTCGTGGAGATCCTGGCCCGCTGCGAGGTACTGATCGCGACGATCTTCTGCCCCATCTCGCCATTGGAGTCAACGACGATCCGCGAGCCGTCGGGCGACGTTGAAAGCAATTCGAGAGCCGCGACGTGCCGGCCGAGCAGGTGCAGCTCGGCTGGCTCCACCGCCGGCGCGCCCTGCGTCCCCGCGAGGGGACGACCAGATCGCTGCCCGGCCCTCAGGGCCCTGCAGCCGGTGATCCATCCGGCGGCCCCATTTCCGTGATCGAACCCGGGAACAGACTGCCCCGGGGCGCCTTGTCGAGTCCGGCGGGAGCCCCCGTGTCGAACGTACCGCTCGCGTTGAGGGTCACCGGCTCGTCGCCGGGTCCCGTTCCGGTCAGGCTAGCCGAGAACGAGCCGGCGATGCGCGTCTCCGATCGTTCCGTGATCGAGATGGAGCCCGTGCCCTCAGTGAGCGCGACGTTCTCCATGCCGCCGTAGATTGCCCAGCCGTTTGCGCCGCTGATGGTCATGCTGCCGCCTTCGCCGGGGAACGGAGCATCGCTCTTCAGAACGAGGCTGGACCGGTCGCTACCATTTTGGGCAGCCACTTCCAGGGTTCCGCCCTCCGGCTTGTCGTACGCCACCGTCAGGGCGCCGGGGAATGAGGCCGAACCAACCGAGAGAGTACCGGACCCGTACGGCGTCGGCGGCCCCTCGTTCACCGCGAGGGCGACGGTACGAATCGACGTGACGATCGCGTCGCCCGCGAGCATCCGCTCGGCCTTCTCGAGCTGTCCCCTCATCATCTTTTCCACCATGGCGCGCTGAGAAGCCGGCATCGCTTCCATTTGTTTTTTCGCTGCGGCGAGGTCCTTCCTCGCTTTCTCCATCTCCTTCTTATCCTTCTCACTCAGCCCGCTCATGATCCCTGACATGCGGAACACCTCGAGGAACGGTTCGTAGAGCGGCCCGATCTGCCGGAAGTCGAGGTTGAGCTTCTCGATGTTGAAGGGAGTGGTTTCTCCGTCGTTCTCGATTTCCCCCTCCATGAGGAGGCGCAACGGAACGTAGTGTTCCGCGTCGATCCACAGGCTGGCCCTGGAGAGCGCGAATTCGCCCCCTTCCTCCGGTTGCTCGAGGTCAATCCCGGACATGTCGTCGACGACGAGGAGGAAGGCATCCCGGGTCCGGAGCGCCTCGTCGGGAACCCAGGAATCCGCTCCGTTCGCCTCGGACTCCAGCCCTCGCGCGACGTCCTTCAAGTCGAGGGAGACACGGCCCTCGAGCCGTGCCCGCCGGGCGAACTCGTCCATCTGGTCCGCCGCCGCTTCGGCATCGGCCCGTCCGTCGTTCTCGTTACGTTTCGCGTCGGCCGCGGCACGCAGGAACATCGCGCCGCTGCCCATGATGGCCCCCATGCCGGGCATGGGAGGCATGTCGTCGCCGCCCGAACTGAGCGCCCCACCGACCATGTCGTAGCCGCCCGCCATCGCATCCAGGTCTTCAGGCGTCATCGGCGGGAATCCAGCGTCCGTCATGACCTTCTCGTTGTACTCGCCGGGCGGCACGAAACGGAAATACTGTCCACCATCCGCTGCCTGGAACTTCTCGAAGTACAGCGGGGCACGCATGCCGCCTGCCGCCTCGATCGCCTTGGAGACCCAGTAATGGTCGACAGAGGCGTAGCGTTCCGCCTGCATTTGTTCGACCGTCGAGAGGATCGTCGCGGCGTCCTGTCCGGCCGCTGGGGAGGGGATCAGAAACGATCCCGTGACGAACGCCGCTGCGACTGAAACAAGTTGCCTGCCCATCTGAGGCTCCTGTGAAAAATTCATGGACATCATCCTTCGGCCCGCAACCCGGAGCCGTTTTGAAACAGCGCGGTTCCGGCACGGGAACCGCCAACCAGGGCACCTGACTCCCGTCCCGCTCGGCGACGATGGTGCCCGCCCGCCCGGAGCGTGCTACAGTCGAAACCTACGGGGCAAGGCGCGATCTGCCGCCTGCCCGATTCGGCCCAGCGCTTCTCGGCGAGCTGCCGCGCCCTGTCGAACCGCTGGTTCGGAGTGTCCGAGAACGTGCGGAAGCCGCGCCAGAATCCGCGCGTCGGCTGCGCGCCGGTCAGAACGACGGGTGCCGTTGAGGTTCCGAGTGCTGCGATCCCAGCACCATCCGCTACGGTCATCGCCATGTCCTCCTGAAACACGATGCGTACGCCGGGTTCCAGCGTCAGGAAGACGTCTGCACCGCGAACGTCGAAGGCGTATGCGTCCGACTCCTTCTCGATGAGGTAGCCGCGCCCATCGGCACCCACGTCACGGCCGTCACGATGTCGTTTGCCTCGATGCCGACGAGGTCTACGTCGTTGCCACTCGCGGTCGAGGTGGTATCGAGGAAATGGGCTTGCGAGGCGTTGACGTGGGCCGGCCCTTCGGTATTCGCCGTGAACGTGTTCTGGCCGTGCGCACGGAGCACGGCGCTGTTCGCCATGCTGAGCCCGTAGGCCGCGCTCTCACGGAGGGTCACGTTCTGAAGCGTGGTCTCGGTGTCTCCCGTCAGCATCAGGTTTCCGTCCGTAAGCGAGCCCGAGAAGTTGCCGGCTCCGCCGTACTCGATGGTGACGTGCTCGATCCGGTTCTCGGGGTGCTTTGTCCCTTGCAGACTGACAGACCCCCAGGAACCGCGTGTGGCATTGAGCCCCGTCAGAATGATGGGCTGCGCTGCCGTGCCAACCGCCCGAAGCCCGGCGGCGTCGCCTCGGACAACAGCAGGCCGAGGACCAGCAGTCGCAGGTTCAGTTGCGCGGCGAGGGCAGCCGGCCTGATCGTTCGAGTGATGGTCTGCATCGCACCTCCTGTTGGAAACGACTCTCATGTGGTGATCCTCTGGCGGCATCGGTCCGGCTTTGAAACTGCGAGCCCGAGCGCAGGGCGGGCGTTCATCCGATATAGCGTAGGAACAATGGAAAGACCGCCACATGACCCGGGAGGAGGCTGCCCCTGCTCAAGGTGTCCGGGGCTCCGCCCAATCGGTCGGGACGAACGAAGCGCCGGACTCGAGCGTCAGCCGCGAACGTTCTGGCCGCGGTCCATCACGTAGCCGTCGCGGCCGACCTTCACCGGCGCTCCGCCCGGAGTGTTGCCTGCGAGCCGATGATCCACCCGTCGCGTTGACGGTGCATTCCGCAGGACTGTTCCCCGGCACGGATGAGTTCGATGCCGCGGTCGCGGCTCTCGTATCCCGAGCCCGGCTGGACGAAAGCAGCTTCGGTGTCACGCCG
>JBPCJZ010000159.1:0-9652 GCA_051004775.1 Gemmatimonadota bacterium | reverse complement strand
GCGGAGCCGGCGAGGGTGTGTGGAGAGTGTCGCATGTGTAACTCCTCGAACTACGTGTGAAAACTTGCGTGGGGGATGGACTTACTAGTCGAACGTCTGGCGTCGACGGAAAGTTCACGGGGCGGGGACTCGACGAGTGGATTTCGGTTTGGGACCCTCGCCTCCCTGTATTGGCCAAGTCTCACTCAGCTAGTACCGGTTCCGTCCCGCACGCGCGGTCAAACCGGCGCCATCGACCAATTGGACCGCCGCGGTCGTCTATTCCCGGCAGCAATACTCAATGAGTTGCGGGCCGGCGCCTAGAGTGGCGCCGGCCCGTTTCCTTTCCCGTGCCTGGAGAGGCTAGCGCGACGCTGCCCCGAGGCTCCGTTCGCGGGAACGAACTTCCACCCCGAGGCCGGCCGTCGACCGAGAAGCTCGAACAGTCGCTCGTTGTGCGGCTCGTACAGCGCGTACATCTCCTCTCGCACCGACTCACTCAGTCGCGGATAGTAGGCTGGGAAGCGCCACGTGAGGCGCAGGGTGGGTCGGTACAGGGCCGGCGCGTAGTACTTCACGGCGAGGCTGAGCCGCGACGGACGTGGTTGGTTGACGGGCTTGTTCAGGCGGTCTCGCGAGAAACCGTCGCGCTCGACGCCCAGGAAGTCGGCTACGCGATCGAGGGTCGCTGCGGGTTGGACTACGATGTCGTCCTGGAAGAACAGGACGAGCACCTGGTCCCGGTCGTACAGGTCGAGGTAGGCGGCCAGCTGGCCATCGTACTTCCCCATCTCGACGATCGGCCACGGCACGGTGTCCTTCCGTGGGCCGCAAAGTAGATCCTGCGGCGAATGCAGCGGCGAGGCTTCGCCACGAGACACCACGTGGTTCAGCGCCGATAGCGCCCGTTTCACCGGATCGCGCAGCAGCACGACGAGCCGCGCATCCGGGAGGAGGTCGTGGACCCGGGCCGCGCCCTCCGGGACGTCGGGGTGATCGGGCAGAAAGAGATAGTTCGGAGTCTTCTCGCCCGTTACCTGGTCCTCGCCGGCGGCCTCGAAATGGCTGGCGTACCACCCGGCGCCCCTGGCGTATCGATCGGGCCAGTCGAAGAAGTGCAGTTCCTCCGGGGGCATGAAGATCTGGGGATGGGTTCGAAGATGCTCCCGCAGCCATGTCGTACCGGATTTCTGCGCGCCGATCACCACGAACTCCGGAAGTCGCAAGCGTATGCCTCGCTCGATCTCAATGAAGTGTCGGGTGCGGGGGCGGGTGCCGACGCGGCCGACCGGTACCCTGAAATCTAACGACTCCCGCCCGCGCGCAAACAACGTCCCGGCTCGACGGGTTCCCTGTACCTTGCAGCTCGCCGCTCGTACGGCTCATCGACGACACGGAGGTCCGGCTCTGACTGACGCGGTTCGCACATGCTGGCGGTGACGGGGATTCGGCGCGGAACGAGGGTGCTCGTCGTAGCGCTGCCGGTCGTGACGCTGCTGGCCGTGGCGGTGTTCGCCGCCGGCTGCTCCCGTCTCGCTCTCGTGAACGCACTGGTCCCCAGGTCCGATTTCGTGCGGGCGAGCGCCATCGAGTACGGAACGGAACCCCGACAGAAGCTGGACGTCTACCGGCCGCTGGGAGCGACCGCCGCCCCCGTCGTCCTCTTCTTCTACGGCGGCAGGTGGCGGTCAGGTGAGCGCGGCGAGTTTCTGTTTGTCGCCGAGGCACTGACGTCGCTCGGGGTGGTGGTGGTCATCCCGGACTATCGGCTCGCACCGGAGGCCGTCTTCCCGGCTTTCGTCGAGGATGGAGCCCGCGCCGTGGAGTGGACATACCGCCACGCCGGCAGCTACGGGGGCGATCCTGGCCGCATCTACCTGATGGGGCACTCGGCGGGCGCCCACATCGCGGCGCTTCTGGCCCTCGACCGCCGGTACCTGGACTCGCTCGGCGTACCCAACGCCGCCATCGCGGGGATGATCGGCCTCGCCGGCCCCTACGACTTTCTACCCTTCACCGGCGCCGACGTGCGCGTCGCCATGGGGCCGCCCGAGGGCTGGCCGGAGACGCAGCCCGTCCGCTTCGCCCGGCGAGGCGCGCCGCCTCTCCTGCTGCTACATGGCGGGAGTGACGAGACGGTAGAGCCTCGCAACACGACCAGCCTGGCCGCCGCGGAGCGCGCGGCCGGCGGCTGCGTGCGGACGGCGCTGTATCCGAAGGTGGGCCACGTCGAGACCCTGGCGTCGTTGTGGACGCCCCTGCGTTCGCTCGCGCCGGTCAGGGAGGACATCGCGCAGTTCATCGGCGAAGGCTGCAGCCTGGAGGAGGATCGCGCGCGAGAGCGGCGTCCCCGCCCCTGAGCGCTGAACTTCTTGACTCGGCGGGCTCTCGCGCTACCTTGGTTGCCCGCGAGCCGCCGTCCGGCTCGTTTCCTATTTGCGGCGGAAGTTGAGCCGCTCCGCGGGGGCTCGTAGCTCAGCCTGGTTAGAGCGCACGCCTGATAAGCGTGAGGTCGGTGGTTCAAATCCACCCGGGCCCATACTGCACATTCCTACTGCGGTAACCGCACCTCGTTGCGCGCGCCTTGGCCCGCAGACGCATTTCCATCGCGACAGCGCCTTGATTGCAAACCGACCGGCGCTGTCGAGCCGGCCGCAATATCATGTAGATATGAAGACCGTGGGCTCGCACCTGGCTACGATGTTTGCCGAGCACGACGAGTATCGGCATCGGGCCATGCCGTTCGTGATGTACCTCCTGGTCCTCACGTGTGTCGTGCTCTTATACGGATGGCTATTCCACGTGATCATGGCGTGGGAAGGCCAGAGCCACTCCTGGTTCACCGGCGTGTACTGGGCGCTCACGGTGATGAGCACGCTCGGCTTCGGGGACATAACGTTCCATTCGGACCTTGGCCGCGTGTTCAGCACTGTGGTCTTGCTGACCGGCGTCATGATGCTTCTCATCATCCTGCCGTTCCTGTTCATCCGGGTCGTGTACGCGCCATGGCTTGAGCAGCGGAGCCGCAGCCGGCTCCGGCAGCTCCAGTCCGTCCCCGCCGCCGTTCGTGACCACGTGCTCATCTGCGCGAACGACCCGATCGCACTCGGGTTGATCCGGCGGCTGAAACTCGCCGGGGTCCCGGCCTACGTTATCGAGCCCGACCCGGATACGGCGATGCGGCTGGAGGATGAGGACGTACCCGTCGTGTACGGGGACATCGACGCGCTCGACACATATCGGCGCGCCGGCGCTGATCGGGCGCGCATGGTCCTGGCCAACGCGTCGGACACGGTGAACTCGAACATCGTCCTCACGGTTCGCGAGCTGTCCTCCTCGGTGACCATCGCAGCCGTCGCGAGCGTCCACGACTCGATCGACATCCTCGAACTGAGCGGCGCGACCCACGTCCTGCCCCTCAAGCAGCGACTCGGAGAGCACCTCGCGAACAGGGTGAGTGCGGGCACTACGCGGGCCACGGTGATCGGCCGCTTCCACGACCTTCAGCTCGCAGAGTTTTCGGTCCACAACACGCCCCTTGAGGGCCGAACGATCCGCGACTCGGGCCTGCGCGAGTCCATCGGGGTCACGATCGTCGGCGTGTGGGAAGCAGGAACCCTCGTGCCCGCCCGGCCCGACTTCCAGCTCACGGCGCTCAGCGTCCCCGTCGTGATCGGATCCCCGCGGCAGATCGAAGAACTGAACGAGTTCCTCGTCATCTATGACGCGAACCCCCATCCCGTGCTCATCATCGGCGGGGGGAGGGTCGGGCGGGCGGCTGCCCGCGCGCTGGCGCGCCGCGAGATCCCGGTCCACGTCGTCGAGCGCGACCCCGCCCTCGCGACTAAGCTGGCGGGCGTCGCGGAGAACTACTCCATCGGCGACGCCGCCGATCGACGGGTGCTGGACGATGCGGGGATCGCCGAAACCCCGTCGGTCCTGCTGACGACGCATGATGACGCCATGAACATCTATCTGACGATCTACTGTCGCCGACTGAACCCGGAAGCGCGCACGATCACGCGGGCCACGTACGAGGGCAATGTGCAGGCGATCCGCCGCGCGGGCGCCGACTTCGTGCTCAGCTACGCCTCGTTCGGCGTTCAGACGGTGTTATCGCTCGTGCAGGGGCGCGAGCTCGTCGTGCTGGGGGAAGGCTTCGACCTGTTCCACGTACCGCTGCCCGGGTCCTTGTCGGGGAAGACGTTGTCGGAAGCGCGCATCGGTGAACGCACGGGGCTCAACGTGATCGCCGTTCAGGAGAACGGCCGGATCGCGACGGACCTCTCAGCAGATCGCCGACTGGCGCACGGTTGCACGCTGATGACACTGGGCAGCTCGGAGCAGCGCGAGCGCTTCGCTAAGACGTACCGGTAGTTCTCGCAATGGCCGCAGCGCGCTGCAAGGGGGCAGGGAACTCGCAGCGCGTTCGCGCACCGCGGCGACGTCGAGATCCTCGGCGATACCGCGTCCACCACGCGCACGGCCGCCTCAGAAACCCCGCCTTCGAAATGAGGCCGTCCGCGTACATCGGCGCTCCGTGACCCGGAACGACGACCCGGAATCATGTTCTTCGGTTCAGCCCGCCATTAGTTCAGGTCCACCTGGCGCACCGTCGGTGCGGCGAGGTTGTTCTCAAACAGCCAGAGCTCGCCCCGCTTGTCGAACGCGATGGCGCTCGGCAGGACCAGGTCCTCAGCGACGACGTCACAACTTCCGGTGCCCACGTCGCATCGGTTGATCGTCCCCCCGGCCCCACCGGTCGTCGTCGCGGGGAACCAGCCGGCCTCGTCGTACTCGACCACGTAGAGCATGCCGTCGGGCCGCTCGGGGCCGGAGCCGAGGTCGTGCCATCCGACGACCGGTGGCATCCCCTGTACTCATGTATAGCGAAGACCTCGGCGATTTCGCGCCATCCCGTCAGCGGATCACGCCGGGCAACCCGCGGCGCGACGTTCGCTCGGCCAGGCGCCGGAGGCGGGTGGCCTCGTCCGCCCGGCCCGCGGCGTCGTACGTGGCCGCAGCGAAACGCAGACACTCGTGGACGTCGCCGGGAAGGAAATTCGTACGGGCCCTCCACACCGACGGCACGGCACGGTCGAAGAGGGTCTCCGCCTCGTCATGCTGTCCGCCCGAAGCGAGGACGTGACCCAGTCGGCACTCCGCCAGCGCATTGAAGATGCCGCTCTGCATTCCGGCGGCTGCGAACACCTCCGTCGCCTCACGACAGCGCTGCAACGCCGCCGGCCGGTCACCGAGATGGATCGCGATCCCGCACAGCATCATGACGCTCTCGCCGACGCCGACGCCGGGCATTCCGGCGGCGGTCAGCGAGAGGGCGTCGTACGCTCGGCGTGCCTGCGTTCGCGCCTCCTCCAGATCGCCGCGGTTGTAGAGGATGGCAGCGAGGAAGTGATTCACCTGTCCGGTCCGGGGGTCGAGCGGACCAAACAGCTCCTCGTGGCTGGCGAGCGTCTCGCGCATGAGGTCGGCCGCCTCATCGATCCGACCGTCGCTGCGCAGCATCAGCGCCAGCTTGACGCGTGTCGTGAGCGTGTGCGGGTGATCGGGACCGAGCGTCGTCGCGAGGGTTTCGGCCGCGCGCCGCTGCATCGCCACAACTGGGCCGAAGTTCTCGTGCGATGTGCGCCAGAGGACACCGGCGACGCCGGCGCGGGCCAGGGCGGTCTCCGGATGCCCTTCCCCGAACCGCGACCGCTGTAAGTCGAGGGCGCGGTTCGCCGCCTCCCGGGCCTCGGCGTATTTTTCGAGGTGCGGGTATACGGTGGAGAGATCGAAATAGGCCTGTACGAGAAAGTCGCGCGGGATGGTCGGGTCCCGGCGGGCCCTCTCGACGACTTCGTTCGACAGGCGCACGGCCGTCTCGGAACGACCCCGGAAGTGTTCGACCCACCCGAGGTCGATCAGGGTCCCCAGCAGCATCGTATCGGGGGCTGCCGGGAGCTCGCGAAGTATCTCGACGCTGGAGGCGAGGACCGTCGCGGCGGAATCGTACCGCGACTCCGCCCCCAGGGCGCGACCGAGCTGACGCAGCCCGGCGGCGACGGACGCGGACCGGGGTCCGTCCGTTTCCATCCGCAACTGCAGGCTCTCCCGCATGAGGGGACGCGCCCGGTCGGCGTGCCCCAGTCCGAAGTACGCCCCCGCCAGCACCGCGTAGAGGTCGCTCTGGACCTCGGGCTCACGAGTCAGGGACCGCGTGCGCTCAACGCCGGTGGATACGGATTGGAGGAGGGTCGCCTCGCCGGAGCGGGGAAGCGGCACGAACAGCCACGGGCTCGCGCCCTGGAACACGTCGACCAGGACGTCGCGCACGGTTTCGGCCCGCTCGGCCTGCCGCCGCGCCGCGTTCCGTTCGGCCTCGAGCCGGCGGCTCTGCTGCAGCAGGGTTGCGACGTACAGGCCGGTGATGGCGATGATCGCCGCCGCCACCGGAGCCACCCAGCGATGGCGGGACAGGAACTTCCGCACCCGGTAAGCGGGGCTCGGCGGCCGGGCCGCGATCGGCAGCCTGTCGAGGTGGCGCTCGATGTCGCGCGCCATCTCGAGCGCCGACCCGTAGCGTTCCTCCGCCTCGGGTCGCAAGGCGGCCAACACGATCGTATCGAGGTCGCCGCGCAGGCGCTGCTCGAGCTGGCGCGGCGACAAGCCGCGCGCCGCCGCCACATCCGCGTCCGCCCGGGCCGCGAGCCGACTCGGCGCCGTCGGCGCGGTTGCCCCGGCCGCGGCACCGTCGGGCGAGGTTCGGGCGTCTGCGCGGCGGATGTCGCGCGGACGGGCTCCGGAGAGGAGGCGGTGCAGGAGCAGGCCGAGCTGATAGATGTCGGTGGCCGTCGTCACCGGGTCGCCGCGTATCTGCTCGGGGCTCGCGTACTCGGGGGTCAGGGCGCGGTGTCCGGCACGGGTCCGCACGTGGTCCCCGGGGAGGCGGTCGGGGTCGAGGAGTTTGGCGATCCCGAAGTCAAGCAGCTTCACGTGGCCGTCGGAGGTCACCAGGATATTGGAGGGCTTCAGGTCGCGGTGGACGACGAGCTTCGCGTGCGCGTGATGCACGGCCCGCGCAACCGCCAGAAACCGGCGTAGCCGCTCCTCCACCGTGCCGCCGCGTTCGTCGCACCAGTCGGTGATGTGCGCGCCGTCGACGCACTCCATGACCAGGTACGGCCGTCCGTCGCTCGTCGCTCCACCGTCCAGCAGGCCGGCGATGTTCGGGTGATCCAGCGAGGAGAGGATCTGTCGCTCGGCGCGGAATCTACGGACGAGGTCCTCGGTGTCGAGCCCCCGGCGGAGCAGCTTGAGGGCCCCCTGCTGCTCGAACTGCCGGTCGACGCGCTCGACCCGGTACACCGTCGCCATGCCGCCCCGTCCGATCTCCGCCGTCACGCGCCACGCTCCGATCCGTTCGCCGATCCGGGCGGAGGGCGTCTCGGACGCTGCGGCCACCTCGCGGGCCTGCGCGCCGGCGGGGTCCGGCCCGGACGCGGTCGAAGTCGGGCTGCCGTTGTCCGCGTCCTCGCGCCGGAGGGCTTCCGCCAGGGCGTCCAGGTCGGCCTTTCGAACGAGGACGGGCTCCGACAGGAAGGACGTCGCCTCGTCGTGCGCCTCCAGCAGGGCGCGGGCGGCGTCGCGCAGGTCGATGTCGTCGCCACATTCCGCGGCCACGAACGCCGCGCGTTCTTCCGCGGGCAGATCGAGCGACCGGGCGAACAGCTCGTCCACCTCGCTCCAGCGGTCCGGCTCCAGCCCGGCCGGCGTGTCGGTCGTGCTCATCCTTCTTCGCTCCCTCCCTCTTCGCTCCCGCCGGCGGACAGGTCGCGATACAGATACGTGCGGGCCCGGGCCCAGCCCCGGTCCACGGTTCTTGGCGAGATGCCGAGGACCCCGGCCGTTTCTTTCACGGTCATCCCACCGAAGAAGCGGCACTCGACGATCCGCGCCAGCCGTTCGTCGCGGGCGGCCAGGCGCACGAGCGCCTCGTCCAGCGCGATCAGGTCGACGTCCGCAGGACCCGACGGAGCCAGGCCATCGCGCAACGGAATCCGGACGCCGCCGTCCCGTTTCGCGGCCTTCCGGCGCCGCGCGTAATCGATCAAGACGTGGCGGATCACCCGTGAAGCTACAGCGAAGAAGTGGGCGCGATCGCGCCACGACGCCTCGGACTGGGGAACGAGGTTCAGGTAGGCCTCGTGGACGAGCGCGGTGGTGTCGAGGGTGTGGCCGGATTGCTCTCGGCGCAGACTGCGGTGGGCGATGCGGCGCAGGTCGGCGTACACGACTTCGATCAGCTCGTCGAAGGCGGCGTCGCGGCCGGCGGCGCACTCACGAAGCAGCCGCGTCATCTCGCTAGATCTGTTCTCCACCGACCCTGTCAAGCTTAACTTTGTCCCGTCTCGAGTCACGCTCAACCTTAATTATGGCCTCGTCGGAGCACGAGCGCATGGAGTGCCGCGACTTCCGGCAACGGACTACCTTTCCATGAATGGCTCCCGGACCCTGAAAGTCGGCGCAACGTATGGACGTGGCTCGGTATCGGCTTCGGCATCGTCCTGCTGGGGGTCGTGATCTACGACCTGTTCCACAAGAGGAGCACGCGATCCTCCGGGCCTTCCCGATCATCGGCCATTTCCGCTACTGGCTCGAGAACGAACATCGGGATCCACACGAACATCGCGACAGGTCCGCCGACGATGCCGACGCTTTCGAGCGGCACTCCCAGCACCAGCAGCGCCGACGCGCCGATTCCGCTACGGGTCCGCCTCCATGGCTTCCGTCGCCTTGAAGTAGACGGCGTCGGGGATGTCGCGCTCCCGCTTCCAGCGGGCGCCGGCGGTGCGTGCGTCGGGGTCGGCTCCCTCGGCGCGGTTGGCCTCTACCAGGGCCGCGACCGGGTCGGGCGGCAGGCGCGGGGGCTTCCGAGCCCCGGCCACATGGACGGTCCCCTTCGTATCGCGGAAGGCCGCCTGGCGGTCCCGGCCCCACCACTCGACGGTCCAGCCCCCCTCGTGCACGAGCCGGTGGTGGACGCGGCACAGGAGAACGGTATTCTTCAGGCTCGTCGGGCCCCCGTCGATCCAGTGGAAGATGTGGTGGGAGTCCGTGTAGCGGAGCCCGCAGCCGGGGAACCGGCAGCCGCGATCGCGCACTTCGAGGGCCCGGCGGAGTGCGGTCGGGGTCGACCGGCTCTTGCGGCCGACATCCAGGACGGAGCCGTCCGCCGGGTCCTTCGTCACGCGCACTACGGCGGCGTCGCACGACAGCCGCCGGGCGGTTTCCGCGGAGATCCGCGTCCCGTCCTCCAGTTCCGACATGCCGGGCTCGCCGCCCTCCTCGAGCGTCGCCGGCTCGACGTGCAGCATCACCTGCCAGCGATCTGCCCGGGTCCCGCTGATCCGGGCCCGGGTCGCGGAGCCGGAGTCGGAGCCGGTGTCGGCGTCAGCCCCAGACCCACCCCCGAGCGCCCACTCGGCGACCAGGCCGAGGGCGTCGGCTCGGCGGCGCGAGGCCTCGACCACGGAATCGTCCCACGGCTCGCCCGCCGCCCGCGCCTTTCCGTACAGCGCGAACACGGCCCGGTCCAGCGACTTGCCCACGACCGCGGCGGTCTCGGGTGTGAGGAGCGCATCCAGCCGGTACATCCCCTCCCCGTTGGGAT
>JBPCJZ010000158.1:0-18126 GCA_051004775.1 Gemmatimonadota bacterium | reverse complement strand
CCGGTCGGCTTCCGGCCGACCAGGCGGGCCGGGAAGACGCGGGTGTCGTTGAGGACCAGGGCGTCGCCTGGCTGCAGGTAGTCGAGCAGATCGGGGAACGCGCGGTCGCGCAGCGCGCCGCCCGGCTCCAGCGCGAGGAGACGGCTCCCGTCGCGCCGCGCGGCAGGCCGCGACGCGATGAGTGCCGGCGGCAGTTCGTAGTCGTAATCTGACGCGCGGCTCCCGGTCACGGGTGAGGCGGCTACGCCGATCTCATCGCGTGCGTCCGCACGTCTCACTCGCCGTCGAACAGCGTCGCCTGCGGCGCTTCGGCGGGAAGCTCGTAGCCGAAGCGCCGGTACGCCCGGGGGCTGGCCACGCGGCCACGCGCCGTTCGCTGCAGGTACCCGTGCTGGATCAGGTACGGCTCGTACACCTCCTCGAGCGTCGACGCGTCCTCTCCGACGGCGACCGCGAGGGACGTGAGCCCGACGGGTCCGCCGTCGAAGTGCTCGATGATCGCCTTGAGGATGCGGGCGTCCATTTCGTCGAGACCGTACTCGTCGACGTTCAGCATCTCGAGGGCCGCGCGCGCGACTTCTCCGTCGATCGTCCCCGTCGCCTTCACCTCGGCGAAGTCGCGCACCCGGCGCAGCAGGCGGTTCGCGATCCGCGGCGTGCCGCGGGCCCGGCGGGCGATCTCGTCCGCGCCTTCGTCCGTCATGGGGACGCCGAGGATCTTCGCCGAGCGCACCGCGATGCGCTCGAGCTCGGACGGCGGATAGTAGCCCAGCCGCTCGACCACGCCGAACCGGGCCCGCATCGGCGCCGTGAGCAGGCCGAAGCGGGTCGTCGCTCCGATCAGCGTGAACTTCTCGATCTTCATCGACACCGTCTGCGCCCGCGCGCCCTCGGACAGGCGGATCTCGATCCGGTAGTCCTCCATCGCGGGATACAGGTACTCCTCGATCACCGGGCGAAGCCGATGGATTTCGTCGATGAACAGGATGTCGCGTTCTTCGAGGTTGGTCAGAAGGGCCGCGAGGTCGCCCGCCTTCTCGAGCACGGGTCCGGACGTGATCTTGAGATTGACGCCCAGTTCCTGCGCCATCAGGAACGCGAGCGTCGTCTTGCCGAGGCCCGGCGGCCCGAAGAACAGCGTGTGGTCGAGAGCTTCGCCCCGCGCGATCGCCGCCTGGATGTAGATGTCGAGCGACTCCTTCACCTTCTCCTGCCCGACGAACTCCGCCAGGCTGGCCGGGCGCAGCGTCTGATCGAGCGCCGTCTCGCCCGTCAGCGCGGACGGAGTCGTGATCTCGAGGCGGGGGCCGCGCGGAAGATCGGGCATTACATGTTCCTCAGGGCGACGCGGATCAGCTCTTCGGTGTCGGTCGGCTTGCCCGACAGTTCGCGTCGCGCCTCGGCGATCGCCGATTCGCTCTCCGCGGCCGAATAGCCGAGCGCCCGCAGGCCGGCGAGCGCGCCGCTGGTGCCGGAGGACTCCCCGGCGGCGGCATCGGCCGGTCCGAGATCGTCGAGCTTGTCGGCCAGCTCCAGCGCGATGCGCTCGGCTGTCTTCCGCCCGATGCCGCTCACCATCTGCAGCGCGGCGTGATCCCGGTTGCGGATCGCGGAGATGATCCGATTCGCGGGCAGCGTGCCGAGGATCGAGAGCGCGAGGCGCGGCCCCACGCCGGATGCGCTCTGCAGGCGGAGGAAGAGCTCGCGGTCCCGCGCCGCCGCGAAACCGAACAGCTCGAGCGAGTCCTCCCGGGCGACGAGCGCCGTGAACAGCTCGACCGGGTCCCCCTCAGTCCCGATCATGCCGAACACGCCCATCGGGACGAGCAGTTCGTACGTGACACCCGACGCGGTCGCGATCTCCACGCGTCCGGCGCGCAGGGCGGCGATCTCTCCGCGGATCCGACTGATCACAGGACGGCCCTCCGCGCGGCAACCGGTCCGGTGCCGGTCAGCAGGTGGCACAGAGCGACCGCGCACCCGTCGGCGGCATCCGACGGCCGTGGGGCCTCGGCCAGCGCGAGCAGCTTGCAGACCATGTAGCCGACCTGGTCCTTCGAGGCGCGTCCGCTGCCCACGACGGAATTCTTGATCTCCGCCGGCGGGTACTCGAGCACGGGCAGGCCGCGGAGTGCGCCCGCGAGCATCGCGGCGCCCCGCGAATGGGCGAGAATCACCGCGGTCCGGGCGTTCTTGCGGAAGAACACTCCCTCGATCGCGAGGCAGTCGGGAGCATGGCGATCGATCACGTCGAGGACGCCTTCGTGAATCGCCGCGAGCCGCTCCGACAGCGGGTCCTCGCTGCCGGTGCGGACGACGCCGCACTCGACGAGGCGATAGGCGCCGCGCGCGCCCTCGACGATTCCGTAGCCCGTCGCGGCCGTACCCGGATCGATTCCCAGGACGCGCATCAGGTTCGCGTCACTCGGAGGCCAGTTCCTCGTACACGGCGTCGTCCACCTCGAAGTTCGAGTATAGCTTCATCACGTCGTCGTGCTCTTCGAGACTCTCCACGAGCCGGAGCAGTCGGCGGGCGTCGCCGCCGTCGATCGGAATGGTGCTCGTCGGGATCATCGCGAGCTCCGCCTGCTCGACCTCGATGTCGCGCTTCGCAAGCGCATCCTGCACAGTGTGAAAGTCCTGGAACGATGTCGTCACGACGTGCAGACCATCCTCGGTGCCGAGATCGTCCGCGCCGGCGGCGAGCGCCGCTTCGAGCACGTCGACTTCACCGAACCGGGCGGCATCCACGACGATCTGGCCCTTCCGCTCGAACATCCAGGCGACCGATCCCGCCGTCCCGAGGTTGCCCCCGGCCTTGTCGATGAGATGGCGCACTTCCGCTACCGTTCGGTTCGTGTTGTCCGTGACGCATTCGAGGTACAGCGCGGCCCCGCCGGGACCGTACCCTTCGTAGGCGACCTCCTCGAACTGCATGCCCGGCAGCGCTCCCGTGCCCCGCTGGATGGCCCGTTCGACGTTGACCGCGGGCATGTTCTCGGCCTTCGCGGCGGCGATCGCCGTGCGCAGGCGCGGATTGAACTCCGCGTCGCCGCCGCCCTCGCGGGCTGCGACCGCGATCTCCCGCCCCAGCTTGCTGAACACCCGTCCCTTGGTCTTGTCGTCGGCGGCCTTCTGCCGCTTGATCTTCGACCACTTGCTATGACCGGACAATGCGGTTCGCTCCGTTGTCGTTCGTGTTCGCGCGGCGTCGCGCGGTCACGCGTGGCCCGCGGTCACGCGTGGCCCGCGGTCGCGCCTGGCGCGTGTCTGCCTGCTCGCTCTACGCCTGGCTCTCGACGAGGCGCTGCGTGATGTCCTGCGGCACCGGCTCGTAGCCGGACATCTCCCGCGTATGATGGCCCTTCCCATGGGTCAGCGAGCGCAGCGTGGTGGAGTACTTGTAGAGTTCGGCCAGCGGCACCTGCGCCTTCACTTCCTGCCAGTGACCGTCGGTCTCGACACCGAGAATCCTCCCCCGACGTTGATTCAAGTCGCCGATCACTTCGCCCATGTAGCTCTCGGGGGTGCGGACCGCCACCGTCATGATCGGTTCGAGCAGCAGGGGACGAGCGTCCTTGGCCACCTTCTTGAACGCCATCGACCCGGCGACCTTGAACGCCTGCTCCGAACTGTCCACCGAGTGGTAGGATCCGTCGTAGCACTCCGCCGAGAACCCGACCACCGGGTAGCCCGCGAGCACGCCGCGGCGGGCCGCCTCCTGGATTCCCTTGTCGACGGCAGGCACGAACTTGCTCGGAATCGCGCCGCCCACGATCGAGTTCACGAACTCGTAGTCGTCGCCGTTGCTCAGCGGCTTCAGGCGGATCTTGCAGTCGCCGAACTGGCCCCGGCCGCCCGTCTGCTTCTTGTACCGGCCCTGCCCTTCCGCCGCACGCGTGATCGTCTCTCGATACGGGATCTTCGGACGCTCGGTCTCCACCTTCACCCCGAACTTCCGCTCGAGGCGCTCGAGCGACACCGCCAGGTGCAGCTCGCCGAGACCGCGCGCTACCGTCTGCTGCAGCTCGGAGTCGTACGCGGCGACGAATGTCGGGTCTTCTTCGTGCAGGCGGCTGAGGCCGTTGCCGAGCTTGTCCTCGTCACCGCGCGATGCGACGCGCAACGCGATCGTGATGTCGGGGCTCGGGAACTCGATCGGCGACAGGACGAGGTGCTTGCCGTGCTCGCTCAGGGTGTCGCCGGTGTGCGTGTCCTTGAGCTTCGCGACGACGCCGATGTCGCCGGCGTGCAGGCGACCGACCTCGTGACGGTCCGACGCATCCGGCCCCGCGAGGTGGGACAACCGTTCGGTGGCGGCGCGGGTCGGGTTGTCCACCGTGGTCCCGCTCGTCACGCTCCCGGAGAAGACGCGGAAATAGCTGAGCTCTCCGACTCGCGGCTCCTGCGTCGTCTTAAATACCATCGCTGTGAAAGGCGCCTCGTCCTTCGGGGAGAGCTCCACCGTCTCATCTCCCGAGATGGCGAGAAACGCGCCGGCCGCGTCGGGGGCGGGCATCAGCTCGACCAGCTTGTTCATCACGGCGCGCACGCCGCGGGCGGATTCGGCGGAGCCGCAGAAAACGGGATAGAGCTCACGGCGCATCATGGCGGCCGACATCGCTTCGATCACACGATCGCGGTCGAGTTCCTCGCCCTCGAGATAGGCTTCGAGCAGCTCGTCGTCGGTCGTCGCGATCGTCTCGATGAGCTGCTCGCGCCACTTCGCGACGCCGTCCAGGAGATCCTCGGGAATGTCTGTCTCCTCGTACTCTCCCTTGTTCCCGTCTTTGTAGAGGTGCGCCTTGTTGGAGAACAGGTTCACGATGCCTCGATACTGCGCCCCGGCGCCGATCGGCACCTCCACCGGGATGGCCTCTGAGCTGAGCGTTGCCTTGATCTGGTGGAAGGTTTTCTCGAAGGAAGCGTTGTCGCGGTCCATCATGTTGACGAACAGCATGCGCGGAAGTCCCTGTTCGTCGGCGGCGGACCAGACACGCTCCGTGCCAACTTCCACGCCGTCGGTCGCGCTCACCACGACGAGGGCGCTGTCGACCACCCGAAGGGCCGCCTGCACTTCGCCGAAGAAATCGAGATAGCCGGGCGTGTCGATGAGGTTGAGCTTGGTGCCCATCCACTCGGCGCGCGCGACCGCCAGGTTGATCGACACGCCGTGGGCTTTCTCCTCGTCGGTGAAGTCGGTGTGCGCCGTGCCGTTCTCGACAGAACCGCGCCGCTTCGTCGTGCCTGCGATGTAGCAGATCGCGTCGACGAGCGTCGTCTTTCCGGAGCCGCCGTGACCCAGCAGCGCGATGTTCCTGATGTCCGATGTAGCGTAGTCGGAAGCCATCTCGTGTCACCTCCTCTCGTCCGATGCGGGGCGTCCCGCCGGTGATGCGGGACGAAGGAGAATGATAGACGGCGGGTGGATCGTTCGAAAGGTAATTCTGGTTCGGTGAGAGCCGTGCGTGCGTCGGCCGCGCCCTCAGAGGCGGCCGTCGGGGCGCGTACGATACTTCCGGCTGACATCATCGAGGAAGTCCTTCTCATCGTCGTCCAGCGCGTCGATGCCCTCCTCGCGGATCTTGTCGAGAATGCGGTCGACTTCGTCGAGGTCGTCGCCGGCCGGACGACGACGCCCCGCCCGCTTCGAGCCGATGTCGCGGCTGACGCTCTCGACGCGGGCGGCCGTCTTGTTCTTCCCCGACCGGAGGCGGCGCCAGCGCGCGGCAAACACGTGGCCATACTTCAGGTAGATCAGACCGGTGAGGAGCCCGCCGAGGTGCGCCCAGTGCGCCACGCTGCCCGTTCGGCTGGCCTGCATCGTGGCCCACAGGGCGCCGAGCCCGAAGATGCCGACGAGATACTTCGCCTTCACCGGCAAGATCGCCCACACGTAGATCGGCGCGTCGGGCCACTTCCAGGCAAAGGCGAGCATGACGCCGAACACCGCCCCGGAGGCGCCCACGACCAGGGGCGTCCCGATCAGCTGGATCAGCAGGACCGAGAACAGCGCGGCGCCGACGCCGCAGAGCAGGTAGTAGCGGATGAACGCCGTAGCGCCCATGTCCCGCTCGAGCGGCGGACCGAAGAAGAAGACGCCGATCATGTTGAACAGCACGTGCATGAAGCCGCCGTGCACGAACATGTACGTGAGCGGCGACCACGGATGCGTGAGCACCGTTGCGACCGAGAAGCCGAAGGTCGCCTGGGCCGTGCGAGTGTCGATCAGCCCCAGGGCCATCACGAGATAGACGGCGAAGTTGGCGACGAGCAGACGCGTCACCCACGGCGTCAGGTTGGCGGCGAACGGCCCGCGCCCGGATGTGCGCCCACCGCCTTTCCAGCCCCCGCCGGAACGGTCGTCGTAGGATCGGTCGAGGAATCCCACCCGTCAGCCTCTGCCCGCGCGCCGCTCGGCGGCGGGCCTGCGGCATGCGGCGATCGCGATACGCTCACATAGTTCCGGGAACGTGATGCCGGCCGCGGCCGCCGCCTTCGGCACGAGGCTGGTGGCCGTCATGCCGGGCAGGCTGTTGGCCTCGAGGCACCAGAAGCCGCCCTCCGGGTCGCGACGAAAATCGACCCGGCTGATCAGATCCTGCCGGAGCGCATGGAACGCGGCGACCGCGAGCCGCGACAGCTCGGCCGTCTCCTCTTCGCCCAGTTCCGCGGGCACGACGTAGCTCGAGCGCCCGGGCGTGTACTTCGCCTCGTAGTCGTAGATGTCGCCCGCCGGAATGATCTCGACGACGGGGAGCGCCTCGTCTTCGAACACGGTCACGGTGAGCTCTCGCCCGGGGACGAACGCCTCGCACAGCACGTCGGCATCGTAGCGACCCGCGAGGTCGCGGGCGGCTGCGAGCTGGTCCGCGGCGCGCACGACCGTCAGCCCCACGGTGGAACCGCCGCCGGCCGGCTTCACGACGAGCGGCAGGCCGAGCGCACTCAGCACCTCATCGTCGGACGCCTCGCGCGGCGCCCATGCGGGCGTCGGAACGGCCGCGTGTACGAGCAGCTCCTTCGACACACGCTTGTCGAAGGCCAGCGCGCTTCCGAGCACGCCCGAGCCGGTATAGGGGATGCCCGCGACGTCGAGCAGCGCCTGGACCCGTCCGTTCTCGCCGTCGCCCCCGTGCAGGCCGAGGAACACCACGTCAGCCTCGCGCAGGGCGGGGAGTTCCGCCAGCGCCGCGCCCACCGCGATGCGTCCCATCTCGCGCAGTTCGTCGAGGGCGGGCGGGGCCGCGCCGACCGCGCCGCCCAGGTAGCGAAGCTCCTCACCGGGAGGAATCGCGCCGAAGGCCGGATCGACCGGAACCACGTCATGTCCGCGGCTTCGCAGGGCATCTACGATAGCGCGGCCCGACGCCAGGGAGACCCGGCGCTCCTCGCTCGTGCCGCCGAGCAGCACCGCGATCGACAGGCCCGCGTTCACAGGAAGCCGCGGGGCTGGTCAGGGACCGACATGGGGTTCCGTCTCTCCCTCGCCTGGAACGGGAAAGATGACCGGCAGTCGTCCCCAGACTTCGACCGGCGAGCCCCCCTGGGCCGCGGGGCGGTAGCGCAGGCGCGTCACGTTGGCCAGCGCGGCGGAATCGAGCGACGGGCTGCCGCTCGACTCGACGACCACGGCCGACTCGACCGTGCCCCGCTTCGAGATCAGCAGCTTCAGCACGGTGGTTCCGCCCACGCCCTCGTCCCAGGCGTCGGTCGGGTACTCGAAGGCCGCGCCGTCGTCGATGCGCGTGGGCGGGCGCAGCGGGGCGTCGTCCACGCCCAGTTGCAGGCCGCCGGCCGCACGTGGCGTATCCGCGCACCCGAGCGACGCCAGCGCCCAGGCGACGGCGATCCCCGTACGCGTCCGCGCGTTCATTCTTCTCCCGCCATGCGTTTCAACTCGCTCAGCGCGACGAGCGCCTCGAGTGGCGTCATCGCGTCGGTGTGGTATGTGGCCAGACGTTCACGCAGTACGGCCTCACGCCGCTCGAACAACGACAACTGTCCGCGCCCCTCGTCGGCGAGGTGTGACAGTCGGGTGCCGCCGCCTGGCCCGTGTTCGAGTTCGTGGAGCACCTCGAACGCGCGCTCGACGACGGGCGACGGAATCCCGGCGAACCTCGCCACCTGCACACCGTAGGATCGGTCGCAGCCCCCCGCCTCGAGGCGCCGCAGGAACACGATGTCGTTCCCGGACTCCCGGATCGCGACGTTCCAAGCCGCGACGCCCGGCAACGCGTCGGCCAGCTCGACGAGTTCGTGATAGTGCGTCGCGAAGATCGTCCGCGCACGGATCTCCTCGTGGATGTACTCCGTAACCGCCCAGGCGATCGCCACCCCATCGTAAGTCGACGTTCCCCGTCCAATTTCGTCGAGCAGGACCAGGCTGCGGTCGGTGGCGCCGTTCAGGATCGTGGCCGTCTCCGTCATCTCCACCATGAACGTGCTCTGGCCACCCGACAGGTTGTCGGAGGCGCCTACGCGCGTGAACACGCGATCGCTGATGCCGATGCGGGCCGAGTCGGCCGGCACGAACGAACCGGACTGGGCCATCAGTACGATCAGTCCGACCTGGCGGAGCACCGTCGACTTCCCGGCCATGTTCGGGCCGGTCAGCACCATGACGAACGAGTCTTCGTCGAGCACGACGTCGTTGGGAATGAACGCTTCCCGCCCGATCATCCGTTCGACCACGGGGTGGCGCCCGGCGCGGATGTCGAGGCCGAAACCATCGTGCAGCACAGGTCGGACGTACCCGTCGCGCACCGCGGTTTCCGCCAGGGCGGCGTGCACGTCGAGTTCCGCTATTGATTCCGCCGCCGCCTGCAGCCGGGGAGCCTCGGCGGCGAGTTCCTGCCGGAGATCGCGGAACAGTTCGGTCTCGAGCTCGGCGATCCGCACATCGGCTTCGACGACCTTCTGTTCCCATTCCTTCAGGTCCGGCGTCACGTAGCGTTCGGCCCCGGTGAGGGTCTGCTTGCGCTGGTAGTGCTCCGGAACCTTCGAGAGGTGTGACCGTGTCACCTCGAGGTAGTACCCGAAGACCCGGTTGAACCCGATCTTCAGGTTGTCGATGCCGGTCGCCTCGCGTTCCGACACCTGGAGGGCGGCGATCCATTCGACCGCTCCATCGCGGAGCCCCCGTACGTCGTCGAGCGCCGCCGAGCATCCGGGCGCGATCACCCCCCCCGAGCCGAGCGCGGCGGGGGCCTCGGGGTCGACGGTGGCGTCGATGCGTTCCCGCAGGTCCGAGAGGTCGTCGAGTCCGTCGCGCAGGAGGCCGACGCGCGCGCTCGATGACCGAGCCAGGGCGGCCGCGACATCCGGCAGCGCCCGCAACGACTCCGCGAGCGACAGGAGTTCGCGGGGCGCGACACGGGCGGCGGCGATGCGGGCCGTGAGCCGTTCGAGGTCTCGGATCCGGCCGAGGGCCGTGCGGAGGTCCTCGCGCATGGCCGCATCCCCGACGAGTTCCTCCACCGCGTCGAGCCGCTCGTCGATCGCGTCGCGATCCACCAGGGGTCGCAGCAACCGGCGCCGCAGCGCGCGACGTCCCATCGCCGTCCGGGTCCGATCGATGCCTGTCAGCAGGGTACGGCCCTCGCCCGGCCGGAGCGGCTCGACGAGTTCGAGGTTGCGCCGCGTCATTTCGTCGAGGTACAGGTACTTGCCGCGACGCTGGACGCGCGGAGCGCGCAGGTGAGAAAGGCCGGAAGGCCGCACCTCTTCGAGGTAGGACAGCACCGAACCCATCGCGCCGAGCAGGTGGCCGTCCCGCTCGGTCGACAGACCGAAACCTTCCACGCCGGATACCCGGAAGACGCGCTGGAGCGCCTCGGCCCCGAGGTCGCTGCCGAACCGCCAGGGTTCGCGGACCGTCACCAGCCATGGGCCCGGAGGCGCGTCGGACGAGCCCTGGGGCACCAGCAGCTCGGCCGGCTCGAGGCGGCCGAGTTCGTCGGCGAGCGCGGAACGGCGGCACTCCCAGATCTCGCATTCGCCGGTCGACAGGTCCGCGGTCGCCACGCCGACCCAGTCCCCGCCCCCCTCCGCGCCGATCCCCGCGACGAAGTTGTTGCGCCCGGCGGAAAGCAGGTTGTCGTCGAGCGTCGCTCCCGGCGTCACGATCTCCGTCACTTCCCGTCGGACGAGGCCCTCCGCCTCGGACGCGTCCTCTACCTGTTCGCAGATCGCGACGCGCCGGCCCTCCCGCACGAGACGGGGCAGGTAGTCCGACAGGGCCTTCACCGGAACGCCCGCGAGCGGGACGTTCGAGCTCCCGTTGTTGCGCGACGTGAGCGTGATGCCGAGAAGCCGACTTCCCTCTTCCGCGTCGTCGAAGAACATCTCGTAGAAATCGCCTACCCGGAAGAACAGGATCGAGTCCGGATGACGCGACTTGACCTCGAGGTACTGGCGGATCAGCGGCGTGTCGGCGGTTGCCGGGCTCACGGTTCCTCCGGCACGACGACGGCGTCGTAGCCGTCAGCCTGGAATCGGGCGGCGAGCCGCTCGGCGTCGTCGCGTGAGCCGAATCGGCCGGCCCGTACGCGGTGGACCATGACGCCGCCGAACGGCGGCTCGACCCGGACCGCGATGCCCGTGAGCGCGGCCCCGTCCCGCAGACGAATCGCCGCCTCCTCCGTGCCGAACGCGCCCAGTTGCACCGTGAACGTCTCGACCTCGCCGGGTTCGCGGCCCGACGCTTCGCAGCGCGACCGATTCTCCCTCGCCTCTTCGCGCTGAGGGCTGGAAGCCGCGAGCGTGGTGAGGGCGGTCTCCCAGGCCGAGCAAGCGGCGGCCGCGTCGCCGGCGGCCTCCGCGGCGCGGGCCGTCCAGACCCACGAGGCCGCCGTCAGTTCGCCTCCGGGGTCGTCCGTCCTGAGTTGTTCGAGATGGCGGGCGGCGGCCGCGTGGCCGCCGCGGGCGAGCGTGAGCTGCGCCAGGCGCAGCCGGGCACGGCTGGCGTAGAGGCCCTCGCCGTCGATCGCCGCGCGCAGGTACTCGACTTCCGCCGAGTCGACATCCACCATCAGGCGGGCGCGGAGGAAGCTCATGCGCGCGCGATCGGCGCGGGCCGCCGTATTCCCGTGTTCCGCGGCGATCGTTTCCAGGGCGGCGCGGGCCGTCGCGACCTCGCCGCGGTCCGCCGCGGCCTCCGCGGCGTCGAGCGCGGCCGGCTCGGTCGTCTGCGCCCGGGCCGCGACCGGCAGAAGCAGAAATCCAACTACCGGCAGCCCGAGGGCCGGCAACCGACTCCGCCGCGCGCACTGCATGAGCCGTTCGAGCGGCACTCGCATAGCGGCGCCCGCACGGCGGCTCACGCGGGAACCTCCCGCCGCGCGCCAACGCATAGCGTCAGCAGCAGTTCGTCGAGCGCCGTGAGGTCCGAGGCGCCGGTCTTCGCCCTCCGATCGGCGCGCTCGAGGGCCCGAAGCGCGTCGTCGATCTCCTCGGGCGTCCACGCACCCGCCTGCGAGGCGAAGGTCCGCGTCTTGAACTTCAGATAGGGCTTCCCGATGCGGCCGAGCGTCTGCCCGACGAGGCCCGCGCCTCCCTCGACCGCCACGCCGAGAAGCAGGTGGTGCTCGATCAGCGCGATGAGCAGGCCGACCGCGCTCTCGCCCGGCGTCGCCAGGAGGTCGGGAAGGGCCGCCCGCGCCTTGTCATACCGGCGATACCCGACATCGTCGAGCCAGTCCCAGCGATTCACGTCGCGCACGTTGGCGACCAGGCTGCGCACGAGGTCGACGTCGATCGGACTCTCGCCGGCGGCGCCGGACAGCTTTCCCAACTCCGCGTCGAGGAGGCCGAGGTCGGAACCGATCGCGTCCGCGAGCGCGGTCGCCGCGGGAACCGTGATCTCGGCGCCGAAGCGCGCCGGTGCCCGCTCGATCAGCCAACCCGGGATCTCGGCGTCGCGCGGGGCCGACCATTCTAGCGACGTCGCAGCGGCCTTCATCTTTCGATAGAAGGCCTTCTTGGAGTTCTTCGGTATGGTGGCGGTCACGATGAGCGTCACGTCCGACGGCAGACGAGGCAGGATTCCTTCGAGGACCTTGCAGCCGGTGGGAGTGAGCCGCTCCGCTTCATGCACGATGACGACGCGGCGTGGGGCCATCACGGGCGGCATGGCGAGGGAGGAAGCCAGGGCTTCGGGCGTCACTTCGGAGCCGCGATACACGTCGAGGTTGAAGTCCCGGGTCGCCGGGTCCAGCGCGGCGTCTGCCAGTCGGCGCGCGGCATCATCGCGCAGCCGGGCCGCCTCTCCGTGCAGGAAGAACGCGCCACCGAGTCGATCCTCCGAGATGAGCTTGTCGACGCGCTGGTCTACGGCAAGACTCATTTAGAAGCCCGCCGAGGTCGAGAAGCCCGCCGAGGTCGGCGCGGATGAGGCACGCCGCCCGACGCGCGGTCGGGTGCGGCTAACGGAGATCCGCGGCGAGGAAGACTTTCGGACGTTGCTGCCGGTTGGAATACCATGCGCGTTCGCCGTCCAGAAACGATTGCGGAGCGTTCGCCTCGAACAGGCTCGCGGATTCCACGAAAGGACCGGACCTGAACAGCGAGGGCACCTGATTCGAGTTCATCGTAAGCTGCCCGGCAGGACGCTCGACGGCAACGGGCGGCAACTCCAGTTCAATCGGCACGCTCGCGGCGAACGGAAGCCAGAAGAGAGCGAGCAGGCCGACGCCGGCTACCGCTACGAGCGCGGCGCTTCCGACAAATCGATTCGACGATGTGTCCTGGACGCCCTGATCGAGGTTATACAGCCGATGCTGAAGCCGGGACATGAAGTCGTCCGACGACGCCTGCTCGGGCATCGAGCTCAACATCCGCAGCCCGTCGCGCAGCACCTTGTCATAGTGCTCGCACTTCGGACAGTCGGCCATGTGCTGGCGGTACACGGCCTCGCGGTCGGGGCTGAGCAACCCGTCCTTGAAGTCCGTGTATCCGTCCATGAAGCCTGTGCACTGCATCGGTCTGAGCATCACGTCTAGAGTCTAGCCCCTCCGCCTCGTCCCGGTCGGGGATTCGGCGATCTCCCTCTTTGCGGCAGGGTAATACGCTCCCGCGAAAAGCGAGTTCCGCCGCCAGAGTTCCTCGACAGGCGCTGCGGCGACGGGCACGAATAGGACCGGAAAAGAAAACGGCGGCCGAAGCCGCCGTTCTCAATCCGTCTTTCGCCGTCAGAGGCAGTGCCTACTCGAGCATTGGGGCCACGATCTGGGCGAACCGATTGCGCGCTCTATTGAGACGCGACTTCACGGTTCCGAGCGTGACGCCCGTGATCTCGGAGATTTCCTCGTACGTCTTGCCTTCCAGCTCGCGCAGGACGAACACGACCCGGTGATGCTCGGGGAGTTCGGCCACCGCCTTCTCCACCTGCTCGCGCAGATGGCGCTTCCGGAAGAGATCGTCCGGCGAGAACGTCGAGTCCTCCCACTGCAGCGGCCGGTGATCGGCCTCCCAGTTCTTCTTGATCGCCTGAAAGAGCACCATCGGGCTGCGCGAACGATTGCGCAGTTCGTTCTTCGCCAGGTTGCTGGCGATCGTATAGATCCACGTAGAGAACTTCTTGGTCGGGTCGAATCGGTGCAGGTGTCGATACACCCTGACGAACGTCTCCTGCACCAGATCTTCCGCCCGGTCCCGGTCCCCGATCGTCCGATAGATGAAGTTGAGCAGGCGTGTATGATACCGCTCGGCCAACTCCTGAAACGCCAGGCGGGTTCCGTCGAGATATGCCGCTACGAGCGCCGCGTCGTCGTAGTCCCGCAGTTCGCTGCGGGACACGCGTTCGACCGGCGCTTCCGGCTTACGCAGTCTTACCTTGGCCATGAAAAAGCTCCTATCCCCGGGCGCAGAGCGCCCGCATTTCCACCACACCTCCCCCTCACACCGGATCCCAATATACTTAGATGCGCGCTGCGGGCACAGGGTTGCCGGGCGGCACCCTTCGCCCTCCCCGGCCTCGACATCACACTGCGATCGACCCTGCCTGGACGCACCGATCGGCCATCAGCAGGCACGCCACCGTCTTTCCGTCTACGATGTCGCCACCGATTATCATCTCCAGCGCCCGTTCGAAGTCGAGCACGTAGACCTCGATGAACTCGTGGCTCTCCGGCGCCGGCGTCCCGAAGGACAGTCCGGTCGCCACGTAGAGGTCGATCCGTTCGTCGGTGAAGCCAGGCGTCGTCAGCAACCCCGTCAGGTGGTGCAGACGTTCCGCTTCCACCCCCGCCTCTTCCCGCAGTTCGCGCCGGGCGCAACTCTCGGGCGGCTCGCCGCCGTCGAGCTTTCCCGCCGGCACTTCCCAGATCACGCCGCCCGCGGCGTGCCTGTACTGCTTCAACAATAAGACGCCGATCGCGGTTCCGCCGTCACATCGCTCGCGAGGATGGACGAGCGGGAGGACGGCGGCCGCCCCGCGATGGCGGATCATCTCGAGGTCTCCGAGGCTGCCGTCGGGGTACCGTACCGTCTCGACGCGTACGTCGAGCACGGAACCCGCGAAGACCGTGCGCGCTTCGACCAGGCCCGGACGGGCGCCGTCGCGCTGCTTCACTATGCCTCGGCCGCGGTGAGCGCGACCCTGCCGAGCGACCCGAGCTCATCGGCGACGCCGGACAAGTCGCCGACGGCGAGAAGCACGAGGTCCTCCGGCCGCAGGAACCGCCGGGCGGCCTCGCGGACCTGTTCGGCCGTTACGGCCCGGACGAGGCGCGGAAAGCGTTCCCAGTAGTCCTCGGGCAGGCCGTACGTGACCGCTTCGGCACGCCGGGAGGCGAGCTGGGTCGCGGTCTGGAACTGGAGGGGCATCGAGAGGGTCAGTGCGTTGGCGGCCAACGTCATCTCGTCATCCGTCGGGAGTTCCGAACGCATCGCGGCGATCTCCCGCAGCACCTCCTCGAAGGCCGGCGCCGACGCCTCGGTCGCTACGGCCGTGCGCAGGATGAACGGGCCGGGGAGGCGCCGACGGACGAACAGGCTGCGCGCCCCGTACGTCCATCCCTTGTCTTCGCGCAGGTTGAGGTTGATGCGCGAGTTGAACAGGCCACCGAGGATGGCGTTCATGACGAGCGCGGGGGTCTCGATCTCATCGTCCTCGCCGCGCGCCAGCCCGATTCCCCCCAGCCGGAGTTCCGTCTGCCGGCTGCGTGGGCGGTCGAGCAGGAGCACCTCCCCCGCCCGGACCGCCGGACGGCCGACGATCGGGGTGGGCGGGTTGTCCTCCTCCTGCAATTCGGTGGCTTCCCAATCTCCGAACTCGCGGGCCACGAGGTCGCGCACGCCGTCCGGATCGACCTCACCGCACACGATGAGCGTCGCCGTGCCAGGACGGACCCGGCGGCGCCAGAACACCGACAGGTCCCGGGCGTCGATCCCTTCCACGGAGGCAGGGGTTCCGCTGAGCGGAACACCGTAGGGGTGCACGCCGAACAGCGCCTCGTCCAGCGCTTCGGCCGCGATCTCGGACGGATCGTCGCGCCGACGCCGCAGCCGATCGAGCAGCAGGCTGCGGCGGCGATCCACCTCGTCGGGCTCGAAATCGGGGCGCCGGGTCACGGCCGAGAGATACGCCAGCGACGCCTCGAGCTGGTCGTTCATCGCATGCATCGACAGGACGGCGGCGTCGTACGTCGTCCGCACGCGGAACGCGGCGCCGATGCCGTCGATCCAGCGCGCCATCTCGGGCGCGGAGCGGCCCCCGGCGCCGGCCGACAGGGCATCGCCCGCGAGGGCGGCGAGGCCGCCCAGGTCTGCCGCCGTCGTCCCGGCTCCCGCGTCGACGACGAGCCGGATCGCCACGTCGGGCGTGCCCGTCATCCGCGCCACGTCGAGCCCGAGACCGTTGGCGAAGCGGTGCGAGGCAAACGGAGGAAGGGACACATGCGGAGCGGGTCCGCTCCGCGGCGGCCGATCGCGGCGCGGCGTCACGCGGCTTCTTCGGGGACGACGTGGAGTGTCGCGCCGTCGTCGGGACGGAAGATGCGCTCGGCGGCGTCCGCGACCTGCTCCGCGCTCACCCCCGCGTACGCCTCGAACACGGAGTTCACGTAGCCCGGATCATCGCGGTAGACGGCGGCATGGGCGATGAAGTCGGCGCGAGGGCCGACCGAGTCGAGTTGCTGAACGAGCTGGCGGCGCGCCCGGTTGCGCGCGCCTTCCAACTCGCGGTCGTCGGGGCCGGCGAGTCGGAGCTCCTCGATCACGCGGCGCAGCTCGCCCTCGAGCGTCTCGGCGTCGACGCCAGGGCGGGCGGTGGCGACGACCCATGCGACCCCCGCGGCCTCCGTCGGCCACAGGTACGCCGCGACGTCGGCAGCCACGCGAAGGTCGTAGACGAGGGAAGAGTAGAGCCGCGAACTCCGGCCGTCTGCCAGCA
The DNA here is from genome assembly GCA_051004775.1 of Gemmatimonadota bacterium. Taxonomy (GTDB): domain Bacteria; phylum Gemmatimonadota; class Gemmatimonadetes; order Palauibacterales; family Palauibacteraceae; genus JARFPW01. The sequence goes on along the minus strand of JBPCJZ010000158.1, from coordinate 1,733 downwards.
GCGAGGCGAGAACGTCGCCCGCCTCGAAGCCGGGTTGCGTGAACGATGGAGCGGGCCAGGCCAGGTAGACCCGCGGCACGGTCACGTCGTCGGGCAGGACGGCGCGCGCCGGCGCCGGCACGCGCGGCGGCACTACCGGCGCGGCGGGCGGCGCGGCGCCCTCGATTTCGCCGAACCAGTGACGCACCCGGTCGATCGCCACGGCCTCGGTGACGTCACCGACGATGACCAGTGTCGCGTTGGCCGGGCCGTACCAGGTCTGGAAGAAATCACGCACGTCCTCCAGTGAAGCCGCGTCGAGGTCCGCCATGGAACCGATCGTCGGGTGGCGGTAGGGATGTCCCGGCGGATACAGCTCCCGCAGGACGGTCTCGTTCGCCAACCCGTATGGTCGGTTCTCGTACGACTGCCGACGCTCGTTCTTCACGACCTCCCGCTGGTTGTCGAGCTTCGCCTGGGAGATCGCCGGGAGGAAAAACCCCATCCGGTCGGACTCCAGCCACAGGGCCAAATCGAGCTGGTTCGCGGGGACCGTTTCGAAGTAATTCGTGCGGTCGAACCAGGTGGTCCCGTTCATCGATCCACCCGCGTCCTGGACATAGCGCATGTGAGACGTTCCCTCCACGTGCTCGGACCCCTGGAACAGCAGGTGCTCGAACAGATGGGCGAAGCCGGTCTTCCCGGGCGGCTCGAACCGCGACCCGACGTGATACATGACGTGGACGGACACTACGGGAGACCCCGCGTCCGTCTGGACGATGAGCCGGAGCCCGTTGTCCAGCCGCAGATCGCGAAGGGGAAAGCGCTCGACTCCAGGTTCTGTCACGGATCCGCCGGCTCGTAGATGAAAGTTGACGATGCCCAGGCGGGGGAACCTCACTGGCCGGCGTCGAAGTCTCAAGTCTCTCGCGACTTACCAAGTCCCGTGCACAAACGGCTTGGGCCGCATGAAAAGATGCAGCTACCGGCGATACAAAAGCGGCCGACGCGAAGGACGGCGGAAGGAAATAAGCCGGGTTCTGTACCGGGCCGAAGCCCTGGGGGTCATCTATCTGGGACGCCGGTTGCCCGGCGCCTCGTGCGGCCTACCCGGAACTCGAACGCGGCGGACCGCCGCTCGCTCCTGTTCGGCCTTGCTCCTGGTGGGGTTTGTCGTGCCGCGGCCGTCTCCGGCGCGCGCGGTGGGCTCTTACCCCACCGTTTCACCCTTACCTGTGCCCCGGACGAACCGAAGCCATCGGCGGTCTGTTCTCTGTGACACTTTCCGTCGCCTCGCGACGCCCGGGCGTTACCCGGCACCCTGTCCTGTGGAGCCCGGACTTTCCTCGGACCGGCCATGTGGCCGGCCGCGACCCCTCTTCCTTCCGCCGCCTCGCGGCGACTGACGCGCCCAATATAACAGTCTGGCGTCCCGCAGTGTTACCCGGGGCGCGGCGCGCCTGAAACCTCCTGTCGCCGGGCCGCGTCCTGCTGGGAGCCGGCTGACGACAATCTTCTGGCGACTCGGCGGGACGGCGAGTTACGTTTCGGGCCGCCGGCGACCCGTGGAGCACGGGCGCGGGTTGTAGCGGGATCACCATGGATAGGGGCGGGGAATGAAGCACTCGAGGCAACACCACCAGTTCGGACGATCGGTCACGATCATGCTCATCGCCGGCCTCGCGCTGGGCGGCTCCCTCGCCGCCCCGCTCGCCGCCCAGGAGGCGATCGACGGGACGTACGAAGGCGCCATT
>JBPCJZ010000157.1:0-10617 GCA_051004775.1 Gemmatimonadota bacterium | reverse complement strand
GTTGTCAGGTCCCCTTTCGGGCCATGCCTTCAATTTCCCAATCTCCCAATTTCCCACTTCTCTCCCATGGCTCCAACGGGCACCGCGGAACCGCCGGCAGCCGCCGCGCGGACGCCCTCCGGGGCCTATGTTGAGGCATGATCCCCGATCGACCCGCGCCATCCAGGACCGAGCCGCCCTTCACGCTCCGGTCGCACCGCGCCGGCGACATGGGCTGGGTCGTCCAGCGTCACGGCGAATACTACTTCGAGGAGCACGGGTGGGACGAGCGGCACGAAGCGCTCGCCGCCCGCCTCGTCTCGGACTTCATCGTCGACTTCGACCCGGCGCGGGACGGGTGTTGGATCGCCGAACGCGAGGGCAAGCGGGTGGGCTCCGTGTTCGTCATCCGGCACGACGAGCGCGAAGGATACCGTCTCGTCGAGGAACAACCGTACGACGGCCTCGGCAGGGATCTCGAGCTCACGGCGCAGACCTGGGAGTTGACGCTTTGAGGGGCGCAATGGCGGACACGGCAGCCACCGCGTGAACCGACCTCCTCCGAATCCGCACGGCGCGCGACCGCGCGGGCGCGGCGCCGACGGCGAGAAGCTTACCCTGCGGGAGCAGTTCGCCGCCCTCCGCTACGTGCCGCCACTCCTCAAGCTCGTCTGGGAAGTGAGCCCACGGCTGACGCTCGCCAGCGTGTTCATGCGCCTCGCGCGCGCCGGCCTGCCTGTCGCGCTGCTGTACGTCGGCAAGCTGATCATCGACGAAGTCGTCCGCCTCGCGGGCGCGGCGGGCGCAGCGGGCGCGGCTGGCGCAACGGTCGGCGTCGGCGACCTGTCGCACCTCTGGACGCTGGTCGCGATCGAGCTCGGGCTGGCGATCGTCTCGGATCTGCTAGGCCGCGCCGTCGCCCTGGCCGACAGCCTGCTCAGCGATCTGTTCACGAATGAGACCTCGGTCCGGCTGATGAAGCAGGCCGCCCGGCTCGACCTGCGCCACTTCGAGGACGCCGCCTTCTACGACCGACTCGAGCGCGCCCGACGGCAGACGACCGGCCGCATCGCGCTGCTCAGCCAGATCCTCGGGCAGGCGCAGGACATGATCACGATCGTGACCCTCGGCGCGGGGCTCGTGATCATGGCGCCGTGGTTGATCTTCCTGCTCATCCTCGCGCTGGTGCCGGCGTTTCTCGGCGAAGCGCACTTCAACAGCCTCAGCTACTCGCTGATGTACTCCTGGACGCCCGAGCGCCGCGAGCTCGACTACCTGCGCTACATCGGGGCGAGCGACGAGACCGCCAAGGAGGTGAAGATCTTCGGTCTCGCCGGGTTCCTGAGCGAACGATACCGGCGTCTCGCGGACGATCTCTACGAAGCCAACCGCAAGCTCGCCGTGCGTCGCGCTGCCTGGGGAAGCGGTCTCGCCGCGGTCGGAAGCCTCGGCTACTACGCCGCCTACGCGATCATCATCTGGCGCACCGTGCGCGGCGTGTTCTCGATCGGCGACCTGACTTTTCTCGCGGGGACGTTCCTGCAACTCCGCCGCCTGATCGAAGGGACCCTCAACGGATTCTCAACGATCGCCGAGCGCTCGCTCTACCTGAAGGACCTGTTCGATTTCTTCGACATCGAGCCGGAGATCGCGGCCCCCCCGGGCGCGGCCAACGGCCGCGAGCCGGACGGGGCGCCCCGCGTGGCGATTCCCTTCCCGGTACCCATCCGCGATGGATTCCGGTTCGACGACGTCAGCTTCCGCTATCCGGGGACGGATCCCTGGGTGCTGCGGAGCGTCTCTTTCACGCTTCACGCGGGTGAGAAGCTGGCGCTCGTCGGGGAGAACGGGGCCGGCAAGACGACCGTCACCAAGCTGCTCGCGCGGCTGTACGATCCGACGGAAGGCCGCATCCTGCTCGACGGGCACGACCTGCGCGACTTCGATCCCGAGGAACTGCGGACGCACGTCGGCGTGATCTTCCAGGACTTCGTGCGCTATCACATGACCGCGGCCGACAACCTCGCGATCGGGCGGATCGAGGCGCGGGAAGACAGACCGCGTCTGGAATTGGCCGCCGAGCGCAGCCTCGCGAGTGCCGTCATCGAGCCGCTGCCGCTTGGATACGACCAGATGCTCGGTCGCCGCTTCGAGGGTGGCCTCGATCTATCGGGCGGAGAGTGGCAGAAGGTCGCGCTCGGCCGGGCCTACGTCCGCGACGCGCAGCTCTTGATCCTCGACGAACCGACGGCGGCGCTCGACGCGCGCGCCGAGTACGAGGTTTTCCAGCGCTTTTCTGAGTTGACGGCCGGAAAGACGGCGGTCCTCATCTCGCACCGGTTCTCGACGGTACGGATGGCCGACCGGATCATCGTGCTGGAGGGAGGGACGGTGCGGGAACGCGGGACGCACGCAGAACTGCTCGCGGCCGATGGCCTGTACGCGGAACTCTTCCGGCTCCAGGCGCGCGGATACACGGAGTGACGAGCACGCGCCGCGAAGCAGCGAGCCGCGGCGCCGGTCCATCGCAGGTGAGAGTGGACTTCCGAGGTGCCCATCGCGAGGCTGGGAAATATTCCCAATTTGGGAAATTGGGAAATCCCACACATGGCCCCAGTGGGTGCCGCGAAGCTCGCTAAGAGTCTCCCGGAACAATCTCGACGACCATCACGCGCACCGGGCGATCACGCGCGCCGACCGATCACTCGTTCTCCCTCGAGCGTCCAGAGCGACGGTCACGACGCGGCCCGCATCACCCACCCTTCCATCGCCGGAAAGCGAGTATCGGCTCGCGGAGCCCCGTCCTATTATTCAGCCATGACGCCCGAACGAGTCTTTTCCGCCCTGGCGGCCATCGCCGCGCTGATCTCGCTGCCGGCGAGCGCCGGTGCCCAGCAGGCTGCGCCGCCGCCGGCTCCGGTCCTCGAATACGAAGGCGCGGTGGCCACAGGGATCGCTCTGCGCCGGCTCGGCAACACCGCGCGATTGCTACACGTTGGCGCACATCCCGACGACGAGAACACGGCGATATTCTCGCCGCTCGCGCTGGGCCGCGGCGCCGAAGCCGCCTACCTGTCGCTGAACCGCGGCGAGGGCGGCCAGAACGGCATCGGAGCCGAACTCGGGATCCCGCTCGGGCTCATCCGCAGCGAGGAGCTCCTCGCCGCCCGACGCCTCGACGGCGCCACCCAGTTCTTCACCCGCGCCGTCGACTACGGATTCTCCAAGGACGCCTCCGAGGCGTTTCGGCACTGGCCCCGCGATTCACTGCTCGCCGACGTCGTCGCGGTCATCCGGCGTTATCGTCCCGACGTCGTGATTCCCGCGTGGACGGGAACACCGCGCGACGGACACGGCCAGCACCAGGCCGCGGGGCTTCTCACGCGGGACGCGGTACTCGCCGCGGGAGACCCGACACGCTTCCCGGAGCAGATCGCGGCGGGGCTCCGGCCGCACACGCCACGCGCCTACTACTGGTCGGCTCGCTACGGGGATGACGGCGCCGACGTAGAACTCAACACCGGCTTCCTCGACCCCCTTCTCGGCCGCTCGTACCACGAGGTCGCGATGGCCAGCCGCAGCCGCCACCGGAGCCAGGACATGGGCGTGCCGCAGGCCCGGGGCCCGCGCCACACGGCGTTCGACGCGGTGGACCCCGCGGCGCCCCCGGAGGTCGTGACGGGATCTGGTGGCGCCCGGCAACTCGAGGGCGCGGCCGGGGCGGACGTGTCTCTGTTCGTTGGCGTCGACACGCTGCTGTCACAGCGCGCTCGAAACGCCCAACGCGCCGGCACGACCGATGTCGATGCGGACGCGCGGGCCTTGATCAGCCATCTCGTGGAATACGAGCGTGAGGTCGAGATGGCGAAGGCAAGCTTCGACCCGCTGGCGCCGGCCGCCATGACCCGCGGCCTGCTCGATGCGCGCCGTCACCTCGACGCCGCCCGGGAAGCGCTCGGCCAGGGCGGCGGGGCGACCGCCGCCGGCATCGCCAGTGCCGCCGGCACCGCCGATCTCCGCTTTCACCTGGCCGACGAAGCGAACGACCTGCGTGACGCGACAATCGCGGTAGCCAATCTCCGGCTCGAGGTCGTCAGCGACCAGGAACTCGTCGTGCCGGGCCAGACGTTCCGGTTGACACTCACCGCATGGAACGGCGGCGCGTCCCCCGTCGCGATTACGCCTGCGGCCGTACTCCCGAGCGGTTGGACGGCGCGGCCTGCCGCGGGCGACCCGGACGACCCGGACGACGCCGCCGGAGCCGGCGCCCGCCGGATCCCGTCCGGTGAACTCGTCGCCGTCACGTACGAGGTCACGGTCCCGGAGGCGGCGGAGCTCACCCGGCCCTATTTCCTGGGCGTGCGCGGCGGCGCCACCGAGGGGGATCTCTATGATTGGCCCGAAGACTACGCCATTCGCGGTTTGCCTTTCGCTCCTTCGCCCGTGCGTGGACGCTTCACGATCGACTTCTCGACCGACTCTTCGACCGATCAGCGGCCGGGCGGGCGATCGGACTACGCGATAGAAGTCGAGGCGACCTGGCTCGGGCTGGATCCTCGCAGCGGCGAGTTCAGACGCCCGGTGCGCGTCGTGCCGGCCGTCAGCGTATCGGTCTCTCCGACGACGACCGTCATTCCGCTCGCGCGCGCGACCGATGATCCCGGCCGCGCTACCATTCCCCTGAGCGTCCGCCTTCTGAGCGAGGCGCCGGACGGGATCGCCGGAACCTTACGCCCGGTGCTGCCCGCCGGCTGGACGGCGACGCCCGCTTCGGCCGAGATCGCCTTCCGCCGCGAGGGGGAAGATCGGACGCTGTCGTTCGCTATCGCGCCGCCTCCGGGCCTCACGGCCGGGCTGTACGAGGTCCGGGCAGAGTTTCGCGCAGCCGGCGGCAACGGCGCCACGTTCGATCTCGGCTACCAGCTCGTCGACTACCCGCACATCGCGCCGCACCACCTGTATCGACCGGCGACCGCCCACGTACGCGCGCTCGACGTAAAGGTCGCGGACGTTCGCGTCGGCTACGTGGCCGGCGTGGGCGACGGCGTACCCGAGGCGCTCGATCAGATGGGTGTCGAATGGAGCGCGGTCGGCGAGACGGAGCTGGCGGGCGGTGACCTCTCCGGTTTCGACGTGATCATCGCCGGCACGCGCGCCTACGAGGTTCGCCCCGACCTGGTTGCACACAACGAGCGATTGCTGGATTGGGCGCGCGCGGGCGGCACGCTGATCTCCCTCTACAACAAGTACCCGGCCCTCGCAGGCAGCTACGCGCCGTGGCCGGTCTCAATCGCCCGTCCGCACGGACGCGTGACCGACGAGGACGCCCCCGTCACGGTCCTCGAACCGGATCATCCGATCTTCAACACGCCGAACCGGATCGGCCCGGCCGACTGGGACGGCTGGGTGCAGGAGCGTGGCCTTTATTTCTGGGACGCGTGGGAAGGGCCGCTTCGCCCACTGCTCGCGATGAACGACCCGGGCGAAGCGCCGCTCGAGGGTTCCCTGCTCGTCGCGCCGCTCGGCGAGGGTACCTATGTCTATGCCGCGCTCGCGCTCTTCCGCCAGTTGCCCGAGGGCGTTCCCGGCTCGTACCGCCTGCTCGCGAATCTCGTGTCGCTCGGCGCCGCGCGATGAAGGCCCGCGGCTCTCGCGGCCTCTACGCGCGCGTTCTGCTGGTCCAGGCGATTACGCTGCTCGGCCTGTGGCTCCTGCAGCGCGGGTTCGGGCTGTAGTGCCCGCAGTGCCCGCGACCCCCGCGACGCTCGCGACCCCCGCGAGGCTCGCAACGCCCGCGACCTCCGCAGCGCTCGCGACGCGGCACTAGATGCACTGGATCGACTGGACGATCGTCGGCGCGTACCTCGCCTACGTGGTGTGGGACGGGCTCCGGCGCTCGGGTAAGAACACCGGGATCGAGGGCTATTTCCTCGCGAACCGCTCGATGCCGTGGTGGGCCGTCGGGCTCTCGGTCATGGCGACCCAGATGAGCGCCATCACGCTGGTCGGGACGACCGGCCAGGGCGCGTCCGACGGGATGCGGTTCGTCCAGTTCTATTTTGGTCTGCCGCTGGCGATGCTCATTCTTTCCGTGACGCTCGTTCCGTTCTTCCATAAGGCGAAGGTCTTCACCGCGTACGAGTACCTCGAACGGCGCTTCGACTCGAAGATCCGCACCCTGACGAGCGCCCTCTTCCTGCTGTCGCGCGGCATGTCGGCCGGAGTGATCATCTCGGCGCCCGCCGTCATCCTCTCCGCGACGCTCGGGGTCAATCTCCCGCTCGCGGTCGCCCTCGTCGGCGTGCCCGCGGTCGCCTATACGATGTTCGGCGGCGTCGAGGCGGTGCAGTGGATCGACGTCAAGCAGATGTTCCTGATCATCTTCGGTCTCGGCGCGCTCCTCGTGGTGCTCGTGACCGGCCTGCCCGAGGAAGTAGGGCTCGGCAACGCGCTCCGGCTAGCGGGCGCGACCGGCCGACTCGAGACGTTCGACTTCAGCTTCGATCTCACCGAGACCTATACGTTCTGGTCGGGGATGATCGGCGGCCTATTCCTGATGCTGTCCTACTTCGGGACCGACCAGAGCCAGGTGCAGCGCTACCTGACGGCGCGATCCGTGGAGGACGCGCGGAGCTCGCTGTTCATGAGCGCGTACTGGAAGATCCCGCTCCAGTCGATGGTGCTCATGGTCGGCGTCCTCGTGTTCGTCTACTACCTGTTCGCCGCGCCTCCGCTGCTGTTCAACAGCGAGCACGAAGCCGCGGTACGCGACTCGCCGGCGGCCGCCGCCGCGTACGGCGACCTGGCTGAACGCTACGACGAGGCGTTCGAGGCCCGGCGCTCGGCCGCGCTCGACTACGCCGGCGCCCGAACGGCCGGCGACGCGGCGGGCACCACCCGAACGACCGACCGGTTCCTCGCGGACAACGACCGGCTCGAGGCCGTCCGTTCCGAGGCGCTCGCGCTCGCGGAGACGACGACCGGCGACAACCCGCGCGACGTCAACTACATCATCCCGGCATTCGTGCTCGGTGAACTGCCGATCATCATCCCGGGGCTGTTCATCGCCGCGGTGCTCGCCGCGGCCATGTCGAGCATTTCCTCTGAGCTCAACTCGCTGTCAACGGCGACCGTCATCGACTTCTACCGGCGGCACATGCGGCGCGAGGAGTCCGACGAGCACTACCTGGCCGTCTCGAAGCTCGCGACGGCGTTCTGGGGGCTGTTCGCCTGCGGGGTCGCGCTGTGGGCGGTCGCGCTCGGCTCGCTGATCGAGGTCGTCAATCGGTTCGGCTCGTTCTTCTACGGCTCGATCCTCGGAGTCTTCCTGCTAGCCTTCGTGCCGTTCGCGCGCGGGCGCGGCGCGCTCTACGGCCTGATCGCCGGGATGGGCGCGGTCGCGGCGGTCAGCTTCGGCGCCCCGGAGATCTCGTTCCTGTGGCACAACGTGATCGGGGCGGTCGTCGTGCTGGTGGTCGGGTCGGCGGTTAGCCTCGGCGGACGGGCGGCGTAGCGCGGGTCATTCGGCCGGGATCACGCCGACCCTCAGTTCCTGCGTGTGCTCGCGTCCATCACGGATGTAGGTCAGTTCGAGCACGTCGTGCTCCGCGACGAGTCTCCGCAGCTCGTAGCGGTCGAGCCGGTCGGCCCGGACACCATCGATCGAGACGACGCCGTCGCCCGCCGCGATCGGCCCCGACGCTGCCGGCGTTCCCGGAATGACTTCCGCCACGGGCCGCGTCCCGGTGCCCTCGTCCAGGAGCCCGAGTCCGATGCCCAGCGTGCGGTAGGCGGGCGAAGAAAGCGGCTCGCTGGTCGTGAGCCGCATGACCTTCCGCTCCGTGTCGAACTCGAGACGTGAGGCGAGCAGGATCGCGCTCCCGAGCCACGCATCCTCGATGTCCTCGTCGGGCGGCGGCGACAGCCGATTGGGCCGCCTACGCCGAGGCGGATCTCCGTTTCCACAACGCGATCGTCGCCAGCGCCGGAAGCCGCCGACTCACCGAGCTTCACCTGGCGTCGATGCGGCTCTTGAGGCTCGAGTTTACGTCCGTAGATATCTCCCGGTCCGAAACCGGGCCCGCCGGGCGGCACGTGGCCGAACATCGACGGATCGCCGACCTGCTCGCGGCCGGAGACGTCGAGGAAGCAGCTTGGCTCCTCACGAGTCACCTCGAGGACGCCCGGGATGCGCTGGCCTGAGGCGCCCCCCTTACCCGGCTGCGTAGCTCGGGTTCGACGCCTCGTCCAGGCGCTCGATCGACGCTTCGCTGAGCTCGATGTCCGCCGCGCCCATCAACTCGTCCAGTTGTTCGAGGCTGGTGGCACTCGCGATCGGCGCGGTGATGCTGTCTCGCGCCTGCACCCACGCGAGGGCGATCTGCGCCGGGTTCGCGCCATGCTCGGCCGCAACCTCGTCGAGCGCTTCGAGGATCGCGCGGCCGCGGTCGTCCATGTATTTCTCGACCCGGCTGCCGCGGGTCCGGCCCTCGAGGTCGGCCTCTGACCTGTACTTCCCCGTCAGGAAGCCGCTCGCGAGTGAGAAGTACGTCACGACACCGAGCCCCTGTCCTTCGATGAGCGGCTCGAGCGCCTCCTCGTATCCCGCCCGGTCGTACAGGTTGTACTCGGGCTGAACCACCTGGTAGCGCACGCGGTTCGGCGCGGTGCCGGCGGCGAGGGCCGACGCGAGCTGGCCCGCATCGTAGTTCGACGCGCCGGCGAACCGGACTTTCCCGTCCTCGATCAGCTTGCTGTGCGCCGCGAGCGTCTCTTCGATCGGTGTCTCCGGGTCCGGCTTGTGCGAGAAGTACACGTCGATGTAGTCGGTCTTCAGGCGTCGCAGGGAATCTTCCACCGACCGGAGGATGTAGTCGCGCGACAGGCCCTTCCGGTCGGGCGCGATCTCCCAGCCGACCTTGGTGAAGATGACGACGTCGTCGCGGCGGCCGCGGCGCTCGAGCCACTTGCCGATGACCGTCTCCGACTCGCCACCCTCGTTGCCGTCGCCCCAGGCGGAGTACACGTCGGCGGAATCGATCGCGTTGTAGCCTCGCTCGACGAAGGCGTCGAGGAGGTCGAACGACGTCGCCTCGTCGGCAGTCCACCCGAAGACGTTCCCGCCGAACACCAGCGGGGCGATCTCTATATCGGTGTGTCCCAGTTTGCGCAGCTTCATGTTTCGTCCTTTCCGTGCAGGCTCCGCGTCCTGCGAATGTCCGGCGACAGCTCCGATTCCGATGTGTAGCTCCCTGTTAATGTAACGTGGGACGGGAAGGTGCCTGTTTCGTCCATGTGTGGTTTGTGGGATTTTGGGAAATTGGGAATTCTCTCTAGCCTCGGCATGACACGCGAGAGGATCGGTGGGCGCGACTCGTAGCCGACTCGCGCCCGCGACCACGACCGCGACCGAACCCGCTCGACATCCCACCCTTACTCCGCGACGGCCGACCGCCGTAGGTTGCGCGCCCACAACCATCATCAACACCGCACTCGGATGTCCTGCCTCATCGAAACCCAGCCCACATCCGCCGCCCCAACCGATCTCGTGAGCACCGTTCGCGGGCGGCGCCGCTCGATCGGCCGCGCCGAGTTCGTCGCACTGCTGGCGATGGCGATGGCCACCGGCGCACTCGGCATCGACCTGATGCTCCCGGCATTCGACGTGATGCGCGCGGATCTCGGGCTCGCTCCCGACTCGACCGCGATCGCGGGCGTGATCACGACTTACTTCCTTGGGCTCGCCGCCGGGACATTCGTATACGGACCGCTCGCCGACCGGTTCGGGCGGCGGCCCGTCCTGTTCGCGAGCTATGCCATCTACGGCGTCGGGGCGCTGACCAGCACCTTCGCGCCGTCGCTCGCCCTCCTCCTGATCACGCGCTTCGTCTGGGGGCTCGGCGCGGCGGGCTCCCGTGTCGTCGCGTTCGCGGTCATCCGCGACGCGTACGAGGGTGAAGAGATGTCGCGGGTGATGTCGCTGATCATGGCGGTGTTCATCCTGGTGCCGGTGGTGGCGCCGACCATCGGCGCGGGGATTGTGGCGATCGCCTCGTGGCGCTGGGTGTTCGGCGTCTGCGTCCTGGCGGTGAGCGCGATGGCGCTGTGGACGACGAGACTGCCCGAAACCCTGCACGAGGAATACCGACTCGAGGCGAGCTTCGAGCGCATCAGCCGCGCGGCGGGCACGGTCCTCTCGAACCGCACGACCGTTGGCTATACGCTGGCGATGACGTCGCTGTACGCGGTGTTCATCTCCTACCTGGGCACCGCCGAGATCATCTTCGGGCAGACCTTCGACCAGGGCGCGCGCTTCCCATACATCTTCGGCGGCCTCGCAGCCGTGATGGGCGTCGCGATGGTGGTGAACTCGAAGATCGTGCGGCGCGTCGGCACGCGCCGGATGACGCGCGTGGTGTTCGTCGCCTACCTCGTCGCCGCCTCCGGCCTCGCCACGCTGGCCCTCGCTACGGGCGGGCGACCGCCGCTCGCTGCCTTTCTCGTCGGCCTGGCGGCGATGTTCGGGTCCCACGCCCTGCTCATCCCGAACATGAACTCGATCGCCATGGGGCCGATGGCGGAAGTCGCGGGGACGGCGTCGTCGCTGATGGGCGCGGCGCAGCTCGGCGTCGGCGCGCT
>JBPCJZ010000156.1:0-7114 GCA_051004775.1 Gemmatimonadota bacterium | reverse complement strand
GTCCTCGACGCCGCGCAGCACGTTCATGTCGGGTGCGCCGATCGCGGTCATCAGGTGCCGCACTCGCCCGGCGCCCGCCTCTTCGATCAACAGGTTGGTCGCGAGGTTCGAGGAATGGACGATCATCCGGCGCGCGAGGTCCTCGAGGGGCAGGCTCTCGCCGACCCGTTCGTACAGGTCGAGTTCGCTGTCCTCCTCGGGGGTGAGTTCGTACGCGCTGCCGTCCGCGATGCTCGTGAACGAGTTGCGGATGAGGATCGGTTGATCCAGGCGGCGCTCTCCGGCAGCTGCCTGCCGGTAGAGCTCGAGCAGGACGGGCACTTTCATCGTGGATGCGGCGTGCATCACCAGGTCGCCCTCGACGTACGCCTCGGCGCCGGTCGCGAGGTCGATGACGCCGACGGCGACCTCGGCCGGGACCTCGGTCGCGGCATTCGTGATCACGCGCTCGAGCGCCGCGTCTGGTGACAGGCCGCCGGCGGGGCCAGCGCCGGGAACTCCCGCAGCTTCCCAGCCGGTCCAGCCGGGTCCGCGGACGAAGCGGCCGGGCAGGGCCCCCGTGTGCTCTCCGTCGGCGAGCACGCGCGTGCCGTTGACGAACACGTGACGCACGCCCGTAGCGTACTGGTGCGGATCCTCGAACGTCGCGTGGTCGATAATCGTGGCCGGGTCGAACACCACGACGTCCGCGAAGTAGCCGGGCGCCACCCGGCCACGCCGCCACAGCTTGAAGTTGGCGGCCGGCAGGGAGGTGAGCCGCCGAATCGCCTCTTCGAGGGGGAGTACGCCCTCCTCGCGCACGTAACGGCCGAGGAGGCGCGCGACGTTGCCGTAGGCGCGCGGATGCGTGCCCGATTCGAGAAACACGCCCTCGGTGGCCATCGACCCCGCGTCGGAGCCGAAGCTCATGTACGGCAGACGCATCTGCCGCGCGACGTTCTCCTCGGACATGAGGAAGTAGACCGTGCCGACATCGCCGCCGTTCTCGATCACGAGATCGATTGCCGCGTCCTCCGGTGACGTGCCGCGCTGCGCCGCGATCTCGGCCAGCGATTTACCGATGAGCGGCCGGAGCGAATCCTGGCGGAAGCCGGTCACGATGACGCGCTCCGGCGAGCCGGCGAGCAGGTAGAGCGATTCCCACGCGTCGGTCGGCGTGCGCATTTCCCGCACGACGCGCGCCCGGATCTCGGGGTCCTGCAGTCGCTTGCGCCACTCCGCATAGCCGCCCTCCTGCACCCAGGGTGGCATCGCGGCGTCGAGGCCCGTGGCTCCCGCGGTGTACGTGTACATATCCGTCGTGATGCGCAGGCCCTCCGCCCGCGCCGCGTCGATGCGCTCGATCACGCTGTCGAGCTTGTCCCAGTTGGCGGAGCCCGCCTGCTTGAGGTGGTAGATCTCGGCCGGGATGTTCGCCTCGCGGGCGACCGTGATCAGCTCGCCGAGCGCCGGCATGAGTCCGTTGCCCTCGCTCCGCATGTGCGAGGTGTAGATGCCGCCGTACCGCCCGGCGACCTCGGCCAGCGCGATCAGCTCGTCGGTCTTCGCGTAGAACGCCGGGGCGTAGATCAGCGACGTTCCGAGGCCGAGAGCCCCTTCCCGCATCGCCTGCGCGACGAGTTCCCGCATGCGGTCGAGTTCCGCGGGCGTCGGCGCGCGGTCCACGTGCCCGAGTTCGTGGATGCGCACCGTAGTCGCGCCGACAAGCGACGCGACATTCGTCGAAACTCCGCGGCCCTCGAGGTGCTCCAGGTACTCGCCGAGGGTCGTCCACGCGATGTCGTAGCGGATCCGGCTCTGCTCCGCCCGCTCGAGCGCCTTCATGGTGTCGGACCACGGACCCATCGATGAACCCTCGCCGAAGATCTCCAGCGTGATCCCCTGCCGGATGTCGCCCTGCGAGCGCCCGTCCTCGATCAGTGTCTCGTTCGCCCACGACAGCACGTTGATGAAGCCGGGCGCGACGGCGAGGCCGCTTCCGTCGACCTCGAGGGCGCCGGAAGCGTCCGCCAGGTCACCGATCGCGGCGATCGTGTCGCCGGATATCGCGACGTCCGCGAAGCGCCCCGGAGAGCCGGTGCCGTCGTACAGTGTACCGCCCCGGATGATCACGTCGAATGCGGGCTCGCCGGCCCCGGCGTCGCCGCCGGTCCCGATCGCGTCGCCGGTCCCGATCGCGTCGCCAGCCCCGCTACCCGCTCCGGCGCCGGCGCATGCGGCCGCGGCGAGGCCCGACACGACGACGCCGAGGCCGGCGAGCGAGCGAAGGGCCCGGACGTGGAGCATGCGTCGGCGTGCTTCGTTCATGCGTCTCACTCGTGTTTCCCTCCGTGGGCGATCAGCCGTGGGCGATCAGTCCGAGGTACCGGGCGCTCTGTTCCTCGAGCGTCCATTTCGGGTCGCGGAACGCGCGGTCCCGCACCGACGCGAGCCGGGCGGGAAGATCGTCGAGCACACTCCCCATCCGCGTAGCGTCGTAGAACACGGCATTGCCGCAGTAGTCCATCGACTCCTCGAAGCAGGCATCCGCCAGGAGCGGGATCTTCCAACCGGCCGCGACGTGGAACGCGAACGACACTCGACGGTCGCCATAATAGGCGAACTCGGGCCGGCGCGGATGGAGAAGCGGCATGATGAGATCGGATCGGCGGAGCCAGGCCTGGAAAACATCGGGCGCGACGAACTGGTCGAACAGGTGAAAACGCTCCGGAACGCCCGTCGCATCGATTCCGCGCCGGATCTCCACGCCGTCTGGCCGCCCGGGATCGCTTCGCCCGAGGAGAACGAACCGCACGCCCGGATGCGCCCGGAGGGCGTCGCCGAGGCCAAACAGGGCGGCGTAGTCCCGGCGCTTGAGCTCCACGGAGCCGGGAATCGTGATCCAGATCTCGCCCTCGGGTTTCGGGGGCGGAAGAACCGCTCGGGCCGCGTCGGTGTCGGAGTGGTCGGACGCCTCCCCGGCGCCGCTCGCGGGCGGGTCGGGGAGATCGGGGAAGAAGATCGGATAGAAGCTGGCGACGGGCGGCGCGCCACCAGCCGGGATCTGCGCGAGCAGATGATCGTCGAGCACGAAGTATCCAGCGAGCTTCCGCGAGATCAGCCATTGCGTGAGGCTGCCGTGGAACCTCGACACGCGGTGCAGGATCCCGACGAACCTCGGACGCGTCGGATGCCCGAAATACAGGAAGTCTCGCACGGCCGCCCCCTGCGCCGAGTTGAGTACTACGAGATCCGCCTCCATCTCCGCCACGAAATCCCGCGCTCGCCGCAGTCGGCGCCGCCGGCTCACCTGGTCGCGTCCGGTCTCGAGGAGTTCAATCCGGTCGACCACGGCTTCGATGCCCGGGAGACGCGGCGCGAGCCTCTCCGCGCAGACCAGGTGAACGCGCACTCCGGCGCGAGAGAGGATCAGCCCCTGCGAGTAGAGGCAGACATCGTGCGAGTGTCCGAACTCGACGAGCACCGCGACCGATGCGTCTGGCCGCTCACCCGCGGGGGTCAAAGCTTGCGCGGTCTCCAGAAGCCGGCGATCTCGCCCGTTCCGTGGGCGAGATCGGCCCAGTCGTCGATCGATAGCTCGATCCGAGCGAGCGCCGCCGTCGGAAACGGATGCCACTCGCCCGCCAGGAACTCGATCAGGTCTTCCATACCGGGATTGTGGCCCACGACCATCACGCTGTCCGCTTCGCCACCGAACTTCTGCACGATGGCCACGTATTCCTCCGGCTCGGCGAGGTAGAGCTCGCGATGATACTGGATCTCCCCGGCGAAGTCGTCCCGCTTGCTCTTCCTCACCACGCGCCGCGCTGTCGCCGCGGCCCGCTCCGCCGTGGAGCTGAGGATCAGGTCGGGCCACATCTGCTTGTCGTCGATCAGCCGCGAGATCTTCTTCGCCGCACTCTGTCCGCGCTTCGCGAGCGGGCGGTCGTGATCGGAGAGGGAATCGTCGTCGTGCGAGGACTTCGCGTGACGCAGGATGAGGAGTGTCTTCATGTTCGTGGCTCTCACGGGCGAAGATGGTGTTGACGAGTGCGGTGTCCGTGCCGGACGTCTCGGGGTCCGTGGCGGCTTCGTCCCAAGCTAGGCGCGCGTCGCCGATCGCGCCCGCACCGGTCGGGCCCTCCCGGGTATCCCCAACGCGTGGTGAGCATGGACGAACTGGCGTCCGCCGACCGTCCCCCTACGCTTAGCGCCGCCTCCAGCTCCGCAGCGGGCTGACGCTCAGCCCAACCTTTCAACCTGCTCTTTCAGCAGCTCCAGGGTGAGATCGATCTCGCGGCGATGCGTCCGGTGGGCCAGCGCGGCCATGCGGATCGTGAACCGCCCGTTCAGCTCGGTGGACGAGAGAAAGACGCGGCCGTCCGTCCGGAGCGCGTCGACGATCGTCCGGTTCATCTCGTCCGCCTCCTCCGGGGTCGCGTTTTCCGGGGCCCAGCGAAAGCCGACGACGCTGAGGTCGGGGGGCGGATCCGCCACGAAGCCGAGTTTCCGCACCTCGTCGTAGAAATAGCGCGCCAGCAGCAGCTTCTCGTCGAGCGCCGCGGCGAAGGGCCGTGTGCCGAGCGTGACGAGCGGCAGCCACATCGCGAGCGCGCGGAACGGCTTCGTGAGTTCGGGCGAGATGTCGGCCGGGGAAAGCTCGCTCGTCGCCGCCCGGGCGTCCTGCATGTAGTGGCCCGAACCGGCGTGCGCGTCGACGAGCTGCCGCACGTTGCGCGCGATCATGATCCCGGCGCCCCACGGCAGGAACAGGCTCTTGTGCGGATCGAGCACGACCGAGTCGGACCGCTCGATGCCCGCGAGGAGTGCGCGGCCCGTGCCGGTGAGGAGGAAGAAGCCGCCGTAGGCCGCGTCGACGTGAAACCAGCACCCCGCGTCCTTCGCGACGCCGCCGATCGGCTCCAGCGGGTCGACGACGCCGAGGTCGGTCGTCCCCGCGGTCGCGACGACGAGCCATGGCGTGAGTCCCGCCTCCCGGTCGCGCGCGATCGCCGCCTCGAGCGCGTCGGGCCGCATCCGGTAGCGATCGTCCGCGGGGATGTGACGGATCTGTGCCTCGCCGAGCCCCGTGAGTCGCAGGGCCTTCTCGATGCAGTGGTGCGCCTGGCTCGTCAGGTACACCGCGACTTGCGGAAAATCCGCCGCCTTCAGGCCGTGCGCCTCGCGGGCCGTCACGATCGCGGTGAGGTTGGCGAGGCTGCCGCCCGAAGCGATGTGACCCGCCGCCGTCGCGGGATAGCCGACGAGGTCTGCGGTCCAGCGGACGAGCAGGTTCTCCATCCGCACGGGGCCCGGCCCCGTGAAGAAGATCCCCGGATACTTGTTGCTGACCGCCCCGAGTAATCGCCGAGCGCCGAATGGTACAGGCCACCGCCCGTCAGGTAGGCGAGATGCCGACCCGAAGCCGGGTGCCCGCCGGGACGGAGGACATCCCTCTCCAGGCTCTCGAGGGCCGCTTCGATCGAGACGCCGTCGGCGGAGATCGGCAGTTCGAGCAGACCGGCGGCCGGTTCCGGCACCTCGACGAACGCCTCGCTCGTTCCGATCGCCCCGAGGTACCGCTGCACGATGGCGTCCGTGGCCGTCATCAGCCGGCCGCGCTCGGCCGCGTCGGGTTCGAGCGGCGCCGAGGCTCGCTCGAGCTCGCGCAAGCGCTCCAGGATGCCTGGCTCGGATGGCATGCGGAGAAACTCCTCAGGTACCAGAGGTACGGATCCGCACCGACGACGCCGCGCGAGGCCTTTTTTCCGCGTCGGACTCACCCTGGGTTTGCCCGGGTCCGGCGGCGTCTGCGCGCGTCAGTGTGGTGTCCGAGCCCGGAATCTGCTGGGCAACCGAATCGGCCGCCGAGCCGTCGCCGTCGCTTGCGCCGGGTGTCGTTTCGCCGCATGCGGCCGTGATGCACAGAAGACCCGCGAGCACCACGCCGAGGAGATTGGCCCTCCATCCGTCAAGGCGTGCGGCCAAGCTCTACTTCTTCTTCGGCTTCGCCCTGGGCTTGGAAGCTGTCTTCTTCGCCCTGGGCTTGGTAGCGGCCTTCTTGGCCTTGGGCTTGGCTGCTGCCTTCTTAGCCTTGGGCTTCGTAGCGGCCTTCTTGGCCTTGGGCTTGGCTGCCGCCTTCTTGGCCTTGGGCTTGGTAGCCGCCTTCTTAGCCTTGGGCTTGGCTGCCGCCTTCTTGGCCTTGGGCCTGGAACCGGCCTTCTTGGCCTTCGGCTTGGAAGCGGCCTTCTTGGCCTTCGGCTTGGAAGCGGCCTTCTTGGCCTTCGGCTTGGCTGCTGCCTTCTTGGCCTTGGGCTTGGCTGCTGCCTTCTTGGCCTTGGGCTTTGCCTCCGCGTTCTTCGCCTCGGGCTTGGCTGCTTCCTTTTTCGGCTTCGGCTCAGCCTTGGGCCTGGGAGCCGCTTTCTTTGCCTTCGGCTTGGCCGCCGCTTTCTTGGCCCCGGGGTTCTTCTTCTCGTCTTCGGCAAGCGTATGCGTCACCACGGCGTCTCCGTGAAGCGGAGCCATCCCGTGCTTCGAATGCAGCCAGTTCACGAGCGCCGCGTGGTCTTCGAGCGGGCTCTTCCGAATGATCGACTCCCATTCGCTGATCAGGCGGCCGTAATTCCGTTCAATCGTAAGGAAATAGGAGTCGGGGGTACGCACGGTCTTATCGTTCTTCATCTGCAAAGGCTCCCTTCGAGAAAGTCGCTGACGGCCGACGGCTCATGTCCAATTTCCGCGCATCGTGGCTCGAAAGCCAGCGGTACCGCCGCGGCGCGGCCTAGCGCGGCGCCTTCTGGCCCACCGCGCGCCCTCGCCGTTCCACCGCTAGACCCCAGCTTGCGAGCCCCAGCGACAGGGCGATCAGCATCACGACCACGAGGATCGTGTCGTGGAGGCCGGCCACCTGGGCCGCCCCCGGCGCCACGCTCGGCTCGACGATGCCGGGCGCACGCGCGGTTACCCTCGCCGCCCAGATCGCGCCCAGGATCGAGATTCCGCTGAGCTGTCCCGTGATGCGGGTGATCGTGAGCAGCCCGGACGTAACTCCGAGGCGCTCCTGCGGCACCGACCCCATTATCGCGCTGTTGTTCGGCGACTGAAAGATCCCCATTCCGAGGCCGACCGGAAAGAG
>JBPCJZ010000155.1:0-9655 GCA_051004775.1 Gemmatimonadota bacterium | reverse complement strand
GACGTCTCGGGTGTCTACGTGCGGCTCGGGTCCCACGAGGCGGGCGGCGGCGCCCCCGGGGGGACCGGCTCGGCGGACGAGGGCGCGGGCACGGAGGGAGACGCCGGCTCCCGCATCACGGAGTCCGGCTCCGCTTCGATGGCCGAGGCCGCCGAAGCCACCGAAGTGGAAGCCGCCGAAGACACGGAAGCCACCCAAGACACGGAAGCCGCCGAAACCACGGCGGCCGGCGTCGACGCGACGCCCGAGTCGCAGGGAGAGCTCGGCCTGGCCGAGTAGGACCCGCCGAAGCCCAAAGCGAGCTCAGAGCTCAGACAGCCGGCTCAGTCCTCGGCGCGGAGGGTGATCGTCGTGCGGGCCGGTAGCGTGACCCGGCCCGTCGCAAGGTCGCGTACGGTGAGCGAGAGCTGGTAGCGGCCCTCCGGCGTGTCTCCGAGTTCCAGCCGCAGGGCCGAGCGCGTGACGACCCGCCCCCCGGATTCCGCGAGACCGTTGAACTCGAGATCGAAGGGCTCCCCATCCTCTTCCGGCTCGAGTCGCACCGTGGCGGCGTAGCGGCCGCCGGGCGTCAGGTTGTAGGCCTCGAAATAGACCCACGCGCGCCCGCTCGTCGTATGGATCGGCGACGGCGAGAGGGCGATTCCTCGCGTCTGTCCCCACACACCGCCCGAGTCCGGCGATACTGCGATATCGGACAATCTCGGTAGCGTTCCCCCCAGCGCGCGCACCGGGAGGGACGAGACGGTATAGCCGCCTGAGGCCTGGGTGCGGGAGTCGTCGCCCGGTCGCCGGGGCGGGCCGGAACGGACCATGACGCGCGCCTCGTACGTGCCGGGCGGCAGCTCGACCGGAAGTCGCACGATGAGGTCGGCGCCCTCCGTCGGCGCCTCCAACCGGCCGCCGAACGGACCGGCGAGCGTCCCGTCATCGCCGAGCGCCGTCACCACGACTTCGAGGCCGTGTTCCGGGTCCAGTTCCACGTCGGCGAGATCCTCTCCCGAGATCGCCAGCAGCAACCACACGCGGGTGCGCTCCGGCCTGGGCAATCGGAACTGCACCCATTCGTGGAGGAAGTCGATATCCATCTTCACGTCGGGCCGCTCGGGTACCGTCGTCACGGCGTACAGGCCGTCCGCCCATGTCAGGTCGCGTTCGTCCTGCAGCGTCTCGATCGCGCGGCTCGTATCGAACCGATACGCCATGCGGGCGTAGCGCGGGTCGAGCTGTCCGCGCGTCGAGTAGATGTCACGCATGACGGCCGGCGGAATGTTGACGAGTACGGGCGAGAGGGCCACCAGCGGATTGCGGTCCTGCGCGATACGACCCGAGCCGTCAACGGGGCAGCGAAAGATCTCGGCGAGATTTCCGAGCAGCCACCAGTTGTCGTTTCCGCCGAGCGGCGACAGGTGGTAGAGGCGGTCCCCCTCGGGGAACCGGTAGTACCAGGACACGTTCGGCTCGTAGCAGTCTCCGCCGATCACCGAGGCCGTCTCATCCGGGGGCCCGAGGCGCAGGTACAGCAGGCCCCGATCGTCGAACCGCGCCGCTCCCTCGCGCCCCAGGCGCGAGTTCAGCTTGCCCGACGCGCCGACCTCCTGGGCGCGCCCGCGGCGGACGTAGTGGTTCATCGCGAAGCGCAGGCGATCGTAGTGGATCGCGATCCGCGTATCGACCCCGAGCCCGGCTCTCGCCGCACGCTCGTTCCAGAACTCCCGGAAGAACGCGCAATCGTTCCGCTGCCCGGCGGGGAGCCGGCGGAACCGATCCCAGGCGGCGTGTTCCTCCGGCGTCACGAGCACCTCTACGTCGAGCCACGCTTCGAGTGCGCCGAGCTCGTCGGCGGATTCGCAGAAGGCCCAGTAGTGGACGGCGGCGGATTCGTCTCCCGCGAGCCAGCCGATGCGCGCCAGCTCCAGCTCGCGAAGCCCGGCCGGGATGCCGTCGCCGGCCCGGTCGAGGGCGTCGGCGGCCCGATCGGGCTCGCCCGCGCGGACCCACAGGCGGGCGACCGTCAGCCAGTCCAGCGGAGTCGCCGGGCCGCCGGTCGCGCGATCCCAGCGTTTCAGCAGGTCTTCGACGTCACCGCGATCGGGCGTCGCGCGCGGCTCCATCCGGTCGGCCAGGCGATCGGCGAACTTTTCTTCGCCCGAGTTTTCCAGCGAGACCCGCACCTGCGCGGGAAGGGACTGACCGCCGGCCGGCTCGGCCAATGCCGAACCGGCGGCGAGCATCAGCGCCAGGGCGAGGAAGGGCGACCGCATCACCTCACTCGACGACGACGATGTTGGTCGTGTGGGGCAGCGTCGTCTGGTCCGTCTCGGAATCCGTGATCGTCACGGACATCACGTACGTCCCCGGCTCGGCGTCGGACAGATCCATCCGCAGCGTTCGCCGCGTGCGAGGGGCGCCCTCGAACGGGACCTCCCCGGGGAACGTCAAGTCGAACGCATCACCGCCGTCACCCTCCCGCTCGAAGCGGATTCGTGTCTCGTACCGGCCCCCGGGCGTGAGATTGTACGCCTCGAAGTAGGCGTACGCAGCGCCGTCGGCGCCCGTGCGGTGGGCGGGGCTCGGCACGATGCCGATGTCCGGTCCGGCCGGGGCGAGGGGCGACCAGCTTCCGCCGGAATCAGGTGACACCGCGACGTCGGACAGTACCGGCAGGGCGACGCTCAGGTCGCGCGCCACGAACTCGTCGCGATGATAATTGCCGGACTTCCTGCCTGCCGGATCGCCAAAGGCGTCTTCGATGACCAGCGTGTAGCGGTAGGCGCCCGGCGGCACTTCAATCGGAATGCGCACGGGCAGGCTGTGGTCCTTCGTGAGGCGGGCCGGCGTCGTGGCCTCGAACGCCGTGGAGAACTCCTGCAGCTCGCCCGCCTCGTCCACCAGCGAGAGGCGCGCGTTCACCCGGTAGCGGAACGACGTCCCGTCCAGCTGCGGCGTCAGCTTGTCGCCCTCGAGGAGCGCGTTGACCCACACCCGATCGAGGGCACGCTTTCCTGCCCGGAACTGCAGCATCTCGACCATGAGCCGGGAGTCCGGCTTGATCGACGGCTGCTCCGGCACCTCGGTGATCGCGAATTCGGCGGCGCTGAACGTCCATTCGCGTTCGTCCTGCAACACGCGCTGGCTCTCGAGCGCGACACTCGGGTCCCGCGTGTTCAGGAGGGAACCTCGGTTCGGGTCGTTCATCCGCTGCGCCGCCTGGGCGTAGCGCGGATCGAGGCCCTGGCGCGAACGATACAGGTCCTGGAGGACGAGGCTGGCCGCGGGTCCGAGCAGGACGGAGCGGTTCTCGTTGACGGGTGAGAGGCGGTGGACGGATCCGACCGGCCCGCGCCCCGAGGCGCCCGGATCGCCGCAGCGATACACCTGGGCGAGGTTCTCGATCATCCAGTAGTCGTCGGTGCCGCCGCCGGTGGTGAAGTGGTAAATGCGTGTCCCGTCGGGATAGTCGTACGCCCAGCTCTCGTTGGGCTGATAGCACTCGGCGCTGACGATCTCGTTGTCGATGCTCGGGTTGCCGGCGAAGCTCGCCGTGCGCGCGGGCGGCCCCATGCGGACGTAGAGCAGGCCGCGATCGTCATACGCCGCGTTGCGCGGCCGGCCGAACTGGTTGGAGAAGGTGGGTGCCTTCTTGCCGCTTCGCCGCCGATAGTTCGTCTGTGCATACCGGACGCGCTTATGGTGCTCGGCCATCCGGGCGCCGATCGACATCGTGGAGGCGAGCGAGCGCTCGGCCCAGAAGCTGCGGAGGAACTGGCACAGGTCCGTTTGCGTCGCTGGCAGGCGACGGAAGCGATCCCACGCGTCGAGCTCCGCAGGCGTCGCGAGCACTTCTACGTCCAGCCAGTACTGCAGGCCCGTCGCCTCGTCGGCCTGCGCGCATCCCGACCAGTAGGCCTTTTCGCCCAGGGGCCGGTCACCCGCCAGGAACGCCACGCGCGCCTGGTCGAGCAGCAGCGTCGCCGGCGGAACGCTGCCGGTCTGATCGGCCTTCACGAGTGCCGTCTCGGCTTCGGCGGCCCGCCCGGCTCTCGTCCACAGGCGTGCCACGGTGATCCAGTCGAAGCCCGACCGGGGTCCTCCGGCTTCCTCTTCCCAGCGCTCGATGATGCCGTTCACGTCACCTTCGTCGGGATCCTCCCGCATGTCGAGCTGCTTCTGGATCCGCTTCGCGAGCTTCTCGTGCCCGTTCGACGAGAGAGCATGGTAGACCTCGCCCGGCATGGTTTGCGCCGACGCCGGCGGCGCCAGCATCATGGCCGCGAGCATGAGGGCGGCGGGGATCATCAAACGCTGAATATTCATCGGCACTCTTCCGTCCGGGCGGTTAGAGCCTGTTGAAAAATACGGGAACAATTCGCATCCAGGGGCATCTAGGGGCTGTCTCTGACTTCGACGATCGGGTTCGGGCTCGTGTAGCGATCCGGGGCCCTGACCTTCATTCGGGCCGTGCGAACCTCGCTCACCTGCCCGGTCGTCAGATCTCTCACCCGGATCTGCACCTCGTAGGGACCGGCCGCGGTCTGATCGAGATCCATGCGAAGCACCTTCCGGACCGGCTCGTTCGGGTTGGTCGGCACGCTGCCGCGGTACTGCAACTGGAACGGTTGGTAGCTGCCCTCGAACGACTCGCCCTGGCCGCGGCTCACCCACCGGGACACGAGCCGCACTTCGCCGCGATAGTCACCCCCCGGCGTGAGGCCGTACGCTTCGAAATAGACGTAGGGCCGGGCGTCGGTCTGGACCATGCGGGCCGCGTTGAGCTGCAGGTCGATCGACGGGTCCGGCGTCCAGCTCCCGGCCGAATCGGCGGCAATCGCGATCGAGCTGAGGAACGGCTTGGAGTCGACCGGATTGGGCACCACGATCGATCCCGTCTTCTCGTTCACGCCGCGGTCGTCGTCCCAGCCGTTGTCCCGGATGAGGATCCGGTAGTCGTACCGACCCGGTGCGACCGCGGTTCGAGCGTAGAGAGGAAAGCCCTTGCCCGCGGCAGTCCTCTCGTCGAGGCGCATGGTCAGCGTCATCGTCGTGCGGCTCTGCGTGGTGTAAGCGACCGTGTCGTCCCGCAGCAGCTCGACCGTCATGTCGAGACTGTACTTCCAGCCCTTGTCGAACACGGCGTGCACACGGTCGGCCTGGACGCTCGCGGCGGTCCACAGCGTGACCGGCGGGTTCGTTTCACCGGGGGTGCGCTGATTCTGGTAGTAGACGAGGTGCTGATAATCGAAGGAGAAGGGGCCGCCGGAGCGCAGACCGGCTTCACGGTCGAGGCGATCGAAGTCGCGCTCGGAGTCGGCGACGTACACCGCGGGGGAGGCGCCCGGGTTGGGCGCGTCCGGATCGGGCATGACCCCGTCGGGGACTTCCGCGACCGAATCGATCTCCTGAAGCGGCGAGGCGGCGAGCCCGACGGCTCCGGGCAGAGTTAGCGTTCCCATCCACAGCGCCAGCAGTGCGGCGCGTGCGATTGCCGGAGTGTCCATCTGCTCCTCCCCGCGAGACTCACTGAGGCCCGCCGCCGCCGTGCGATACCTGATGGGGCGGGCGTCGTATAGTGGTTGGTACGACCGTGGGGAGAAAAAGTGCCGCTACTGCCCGGGGGGCCGCGGGACCGCGGTGGGGGTCTTTCGGGGGATCAGCCGGCCGAGCCGGGAACCGCATCCGACACTCTCGCCGCAATCTCCTCTGCGGCAAGCATTTGGGTCATGTCGAGGCGGAAGTCCGGACGCTCCGCCGGGCGAAGCTTGGAAACCAGTTCTCGGGCCTCGCGGCCGGACAAGCCCGCCGCGTCGAGCTCTTCGATCGTCCGCGACCCCGGCCGCGTCCGCAAACCCTCTTCATCCACTTCGATCAGCCCGCGCAGGACATCAAGCTCCGCCGCGCTCATCCGCGCCCCCATCACCTCGTAGTCGAGCCACGCTTCGTAGGACAGAGGCGCCACCCGGGCGAGCATGCCGGCCATCACCCGGCCGTACTCCTGGATCTCCCACTGCGCGTGCGCGTCGACCCTGAGGCGGAGGAAATGGAGGAGATTGTGCAGGTCGATCTTCCAGTACCACTGCGTATAGGTCGACAGCGGCAAGTCGATGCGGGCCAGCTCGCGGGCGACCTGCTCCTCGACGAGCCAGCCGTACGTGTCGGACGCCTCGCGGCGGAGCCGCTCCCAGCGGCGGGACGCCTCGGCGTACAGTTCAGGCGTCGCCGGTGTAGGCTCGCGGCCCTGGTTGTTGGAGGAACTCTGGAGGGCGAAGTTCGCGGCCGGCGGCTCATAGAAAAGCAGCGGCATCAGGCTATAACGACCTGAAACCTCGTTGAGAGAGGCCGTTCGATGCCGGCACCACTGCCGCGCCACGAAGATCGGCATCGAGCAGTGGAACTTGAACTCGACCATCTCGCTCGGCGTCGTGTGGGCGTGCCGCCGCAGGTAGCGGATGAGGCCGCGCGTCGCACTGCGCTTCCGGGTGCCGTACCCGTAGCTGACCCGGGCGGCGCGCTCGATGTCCTCGTCGCCGCCCATGTAATCGACCAGCGACACGAACCCGTGGTCGAGCACCGGGAAGTAACCGCCGAGAATCTCCTCGGCCGCCGGGCTCGTGGGGCGCTTCGTCTCCGCCATCAGTCAGCCCGCCTAGATGTCGAGGTTCTTCACGTAGCGCGCGTGCTTCTCGATGAACTCGCGGCGCGCCTGCACGTCGTCGCCCATCAAGTTCTCAAACAGGCGAGCGGCAACCGTCGCCTCCTCGATCGTGACCTGCAGCAGCGTGCGATTCTCGGGGTTCATCGTCGTCTCCCACAGCTGGTCCGGGTTCATCTCACCGAGACCCTTGTAGCGCTGCACGCTGATCGAGCTCTTGCCCTTCCCGTTCTTCAGCTTCGCGACGACCCCGTCCCGCTCCTCGTCGCTGTAGCAGTAGAACTCCTTCTTCCCCTTGTGCACCCGATAGAGCGGCGGCTGGGCGATGTAGATGTAGCCCGCCTCGATCAGCTCTTTCATCTGCCGGAAGAAGAACGTCAGGAGCAGGGTGCGGATGTGCGCTCCGTCGACGTCCGCATCGGTGTTGTGGCAGCACAGGCCGCCCATGCCCGCGATGAAGTTCTCGTCGGTCTCGACCGAGAAGTCGTACACCTGGCCGTTGGAGGCATCCACCTCGGTCACGGACCGGACCGGCAACCCGACGAGATCGCCTTCGAGCGGCGTGAAGGCGAACTCCCGCTTGACCTCGGGAGCCTTCCTCACCTGGCGTGTCTCGACCCGATCCGCATGCGGATGCTCCGACCACACGGCCCGCAGCCGTTCGATGTCGTGAGGAGCGGAGACCGTGACCTGCCAGCGCGCGTGACGCTCGCCGCCGTGCTCGCGATGAACGATCCACGGGGCCGTCCGTCCCTCTCCCTCGACGCCGGGGGGCGCGACCTTGCGCAGGGTCGCCATCACGCCGAGTGACGAGAGCAGGTACGAGAGGCCACTGGCGATGTCCCGCGAGGACGCGCCCCACGAGATCGCACCGACCGCCACGGTACCGTCCCCCGCCAGGGATCCCGCGAGAAACCGCTCCCGCAGACGGAGGGGTACGTTGAACACCAGGTCTGGAATCCGCCGGCCAGCCGCGTCGATGTCGTCGAACCCGAACACGTTTCGCCACGCATGCGTCGCGACCCGGTCCGACAGGCAGAGCTCGGAGCGCAGGTCCTCACGCCGATGCAGCCGCGGAGCAAGCCCGAACACTTCCTCGAACGCCTGCGCGATATCCGGCAGGCGCTGCCCGTTCTCGTTGCCGACAGCGATCCGAATGCCATCCGACCGCGCCGCGCCGCCGCATGCCAGGTATTGCCCCAGCAGGTACATCAACTCGGGCCCGACCGGAACCCGGCGCTTCACCGAGGTGCCCGAGTGTTTCTCGGGCGTGACGGAGAAGTCGTCGCGGGCGGCGAACCACTCGACGTCGGAGTGGTTGAGTTCCGACAGGCGCACGTACGGGCGCACGCGATTGGCTGACTTCCCGCGATAGAACTCCGCCCACGTACGTTCCGCGGGGCTCGGGCCGACCTCGACCTCCGTCATGACATGGTCGGAATCGGCGCCGATCGCTTCCAGGTAATTCATCCAATCCGGCAGCGCCGGACGGGCCGAGCCGTTCTCCCATCCGTAGAACGTCGTCGGCCGACCGATGCCCGTCGCTTCGCACAATTCGCGGCTCGTCAACCCCGACTCCCGCCTGATCTTCGCAACGGCGGCGCCGACCGCAGCCGGCACGGTCACGCGAGGAGCCGAGGTTCGCGCGTCATCCGTGGACTCCGCCGACACGCGGCACCGGTACCACTCCTCGACAGCGGGGCCGCGGAGCCAGACCTCTTCGCACCCCGGCCGGCCGTGGAGCGCGGTGAGCACGTCGATCTCCGCCGGCGCGTCCTCGGGCAGAGGGATCGTCCGCGGAGCGACGAGCAGGTCGCCTTCGCGGACTTCGTCGCCTCTCTTCAGCCGGACTTCGCCGGCCTCGCTCACGAACACGCTGTGGCTCGCCGTGACGCGGACCGAGCGGCCATAGGCCGTCTCGATCTCGAGAAGCGGCTCGTGAACCGGGTGGCGGACGACGCTGACGATCGGCCGGAATCGAACGTCCTGCGTGTCGATGTCGAAGCAGAGCACCTCGCCCATCGGCGCGTTGGTCACTTTCAGGTACTCGTCCTCGCCCTCGAGGCCGTGCTGCTCCAGGCGTTCGTCGATGAACGCCCCGACGGTCGTCATCCGGACGCCGTCTCCTTCGCGGACGAACACGTGGTCGTCGCCGTCGACGCTCATGATGATCACGCGATGATATCGTGACTGGGCGAGGTCGAATTCGTCGCCGATGTTCGCGCCGATCGCCGTGATCATCGCCCGGATCTCCTCGTTGCCGAGGATCCGGTCGATCCGGGCGCGCTCGACGTTGAGGATCTTCCCCTTGAGCGGCAGGATCGCCTGGAACTCGCGGTCGCGTCCCTGCTTGGCCGAGCCGCCGGCGCTGTCGCCCTCGACCAGGTAGAGCTCCGACAGCGACGCGTCACGGCTCGAGCAGTCGGCGAGCTTGCCCGGCAGGATCCCGGTTTCGAGCGCCGATTTCTTCCGGGTGAGATCGCGCGCCTTGCGGGCCGCCTCGCGGGCGCGGGCCGCCTGCACGGCCTTCTCGATGATGCGACGTCCGGAGGACGGGTTCTCCTCGAGCCACGTCGCGAGTCGATCGTTGACGAGGCTCTCGACGATGCCGCGCACCTCGCTGTTGCCGAGCTTCGTCTTCGTCTGCCCTTCAAACTGGGGCTCGGGAACCTTGACCGACAGCACCGCGACGAGCCCTTCGCGCACGTCGTCGCCCGACAGGCTCGCGTCGTTCTTCTTGAGTTGGGTTCCCTTCTGGGCGTAGTTGTTGATCGTTCGCGTCAACGCCGCCTTGAGGCCGCTCAGGTGCGTGCCGCCTTCGTGCGTGTTGATGTTGTTGACGAACGTGAACGTGTTCTCGTTGTAGGCGTCCGTGTACTGCATCGCGAGTTCGATGTCGACCAGGTCCTGCTGGCCCGCCAGGAAGATGATGTCGTCGTGCAGGGCCGACTTGTTGCCCCGCAGGTAGTCGACGTATTCGACGATTCCGCCCTCGAAGTGGTACTCCGC
>JBPCJZ010000154.1:0-4137 GCA_051004775.1 Gemmatimonadota bacterium | reverse complement strand
CCGACCGGAGCCATCGCGACATCGTACTCGGACGGAGCAATCGGGTGGCCGAAGAAGAACGACAGCAACGAGATGGCGATGGCCGCCATGATGAAGTACTGGGCGCGGATCGCCGTCTTGGCGGAGGTCAGCGCCAGCGCGGCGACGGCAACAGTCGTAATGATCCCGGTGAGGCGTGCGTCCGCCGCCGGGAACACGTTCACGACGCTCTCCGCGAACCCGATCGTGTAGAGCGCCACGGACAGCGCCTGGGCGAAGAACAGGGGGATGCCCACGGCGCCGCCGGTCTCGATGCCCATCGAGCGGCTGATCATGTAGTAGGCGCCGCCCACGCGCACTCGCTGGTCCGTGGCGATGGCCGCAATCGACAGCGAAGTCAACAGGGTGATCGCGGTCGCGATCGTGACGATCAGCAGGGTCCCGACGAGGCCGACATTGCCGACGACCCAGCCGAACCGCAGATACATGATGACGCCGAGGATCGTGAGAATCGACGGCGTAAAGACTCCGCCGAAGGTCCCGAGACCTGCGCCGGAGGACTGGATGACTTCCTTGGGTGCGGGAATCCGCCCCGGGGCGGTACCGGCGGCTTCGGAATTGGAGTTCATGGCGGCGAATGGATAACCACGCGGCCCGATGATGTCGAGAGGACAGATACCAACTGGGGGAAGTCCGACGATGACGAAGCGTTGCCCGTGGACGGGACCGGACCCGCTGATGATCGCCTACCACGACGTGGAGTGGGGCGTGCCGGTGCACGACGAGCAGCAGTTGTTCGAATTTTTCGTGCTCGACGCGTTCCAGGCGGGCCTCAGCTGGCGGACCATCCTCCACAAGCGGGAGAACTTCCGCGCAGCGTTCGACGACTTCGACCCGGGCAGAATCGCGCGCTATGGCGACACCGAGCGCGAACGCCTGCTCGCGGACGCCGGGATCGTCCGGAACCGCATGAAGATCGACGCGACGATCCACAACGCGCGCGCCTTCCTGCGTCTCCGGGAGGACCGCGGTTCATTCGATGAATGGATCTGGCGGTTCACGGACGGCCGGACGATCCGCAACGAGTGGGCCGAGCCCGCCGACGTTCCGTCAACCAGCCCGGAATCCGACGCTATGAGCCGGGCCCTGAAGGAGGAAGGCTTCAAGTTCGTCGGATCGACGATCTGCTACGCCTTCATGCAGGCCGCCGGCCTGGTGAACGACCACCTGGTCTCGTGTTTTCGCTACGACGAGGTGGGGTGAGCCGCGACCGCCGTCCCCCCCGTGCGCCGGGGATCCGCGGCGGCTTCGAACCCGGTCGATCGTGACCAGCGGACGGCGCCCACGCCGCCGAAGTACATCGAAGGACCGTCGAGTTCTCTCCACGAAAGCTCGGTCGCGGGCCGCGGCAGACCCGGCTCGCTCGCGACGCGCGGCCCGTCCGGCGTGCTCTCGAGGTGCAGCCGCGGGTGGTCGATGGCGGCCTGCAGGTCCATGCCCGCGTTGGCGTGGTTTGTGAACGCCTGCAGGATGGCGGTAGTGATCCGGTCGGCGCCAGGCGAGCCGATGGACAGAACCGCCCCGTCGCTCGAGCGCGCGACCGTGGGGGCCATATTGGAGACGAGGCGCGCGCCCGTCGGCCAGTTGTGGAGGCCCCGGCGGTTCAGCTCGATCTCCCCGAGGCAGTTGTTCATCCACAGACCGGTCCCCGGCACCATGACGCCGGATCCGTAGCCGGCCGATAGCGTGATCGCGCATCCCCGACCGTCGGAATCCACGGCGGAAGTGTGCACGGTCGACGGCGAGCCGTACGCCGCGCGCATCTGCTCGATCGCCTCCGCGATGTCCTCCCGCATGTCGACCCGCTCGCGCCGGTAGCCCAGCACCTGGGCCTGCACGTCGACGAGATGCGCGACGTCGCCCTCGCTCCACGGATCGCCCGGACGCCCGCGCATCAGGCCGAGCATGGCGCCCAGGACAACGCCGCCGACGGCCGGCGGCGGGTTCGTCGCGACCTGCCAGTCTCCCACGGACTCGACGAGAGCCGGCCGCACGATTGGACGATACCCGGCCATGTCCTCCGGCGTGACCAGGCCCCCATGCGCCGCCATGTCTTCACAGATCGCCCGCCCGATCTCCCCGGTGTAGAACTCGCCGGCACCGAGGCTCGCGATCCGTTCCAGGCTCTCGGCGAGGTGCTCGACCCGTACGGTGTCGCCCGCCGCTTTCAGGGTCCCGTCGCCGTCGTGCAGGGCGGCCCGGCTGTCCGGGTGCCATCCGAATACGGGCTCCCCGGAATACTCGAGGTAGTGCCGGGCCGGCGGCGTCAGTTCAAAGCCAGAGCGGGACAGTTCGATCGCGGGTTCGAGCGTCACTCCCCACGGGATCTGGCCATAGCGTTCTGACGCGGTCGCGAGCGCGGCCGGGCCGCCCGGGGTGCCGACGGACCCGTGGCCTACGTGCATCGTGACGCCGCCGCCGTACTCGATGAACACCTCGCGCGTGCCGTGCCCGCGGCGGTCGCCGGAGGCGCCCCGGCCGGGCATCTCGATGTAGCCGTCGATCGTCACGGGCGACCCACCGGGCTCCCACACGGTTACGAAGCCGCCGCAGCCCGGCGCGCAGATCCCGGGCTCCGTGACGGCCCCCACCCAGGCCGCGGCGATCGCGGCATCTACGGCGTTGCCGCCTGCCCGTGCGACGACCGCTCCGGCTTCCGCGGCCGTTTTCGTGCTGGAGGCGATCGCCACCCCGGCGGATGATTGGCGCATCGGCCGAGCTTAGGCGGACGGGCCCGCCGAGTCCATGCGGCCGGACTTTCGCCCCGGCCGGCCGGCCGAGATGTTCGTTGTCGGAAGAATTACAGACGCCCTTATATCAGGAGATGACATGAAAGCCAGAGCCCGCCATATCCTCGTCGACTCGGAAGCCGTCGCGGAAGGTCTCAAGGAGGACATCGTCGACGGAGCGGACTTCGCGGCGCTGGCCCGCGAGCATTCCCTCTGCCCGTCACGCACGAAGGGCGGAGACCTCGGAGAGTTCGGGAAGGGGCAGATGGTCCCGGAATTCGAGAAGGTGGTCTTCTCGGCGGCGCTGAACGAGCCGCAGGGCCCCGTGAAGACGCAGTTCGGCTATCACCTCATCGAAGTGACCCACCGGACGGACTGAGCGGGACGCCCGGGCCCTCTAGGTTCCGCCCCTCAGGAGTCGCAGGCGGGAGCGCACCTCCGCCAGGTGTGGCCGGAGGCCTCCGCCTTCTCGACCCCACAGCTCGACGAAGCGTTCGTAGTGTTCGATCGCGGCAGTCGTATCGGAACGTGCCTCGCTCACCCGTCCGTACAGCCGGTGGGCCAGGGCGAACTGCGGATCGAGCGCTATCGAGCGCGTGAGGGCCTCCGCGGCGGCCGACGGAGATCCCCCGTACGCGTCCAGGTCCCAGGCCCGCGCATAGGAACCCAGCGCGTCCAGCGATTCCGTCGTCAGCTCTTCCAGAGACGGCGATTCGCGCAACGTCCGGTAAGACTCCCCCACGCGTTCCCGCAAGCGCTTCGAGAGTCGATCCATCGCTCCGAGGAGATCGCCGCGGCTGTCGGCCGTCGCGCGGGCCGAGGTCAGATCCACGCCGCCAACGCTGACGATTCGTGCGCCGAGCACATAGCTCGCTCCGACCTGGACGACCTCCGAATAGACGACCCCGGGATAGCCCTCGTGCTCGGCCACGGCGCGCGCCTCGTCGAGCGTCATGCCGGTGGGGGTTCCGCGGCCCGTCGCCCGTAGCGCCGCCGCGACCGTCTGCGGATCGGCGAGTCTGATCACCGGCGACAGCTCCAGATCTGCCCGCAGGGCGGCGCCCAGAGCTCGACCCAGGCCGGGCTCATCG
This sequence comes from Gemmatimonadota bacterium, assembly GCA_051004775.1. GTDB lineage: Bacteria > Gemmatimonadota > Gemmatimonadetes > Palauibacterales > Palauibacteraceae > JARFPW01. Next base: position 278 of record JBPCJZ010000154.1, on the reverse strand, counting down.
GTGCGGTTGCGGACATCGACGAGGACCAGTGGCAGGTCCGCGTCGTAGGCATCGCGGGCGAGCAGCGTGGCCGGCGGGCCGACACCTCCCACGCGCATCATCATGAAAGCCGCGACGGAGACGGCCAGCAGGGCGAAGCTCACGAAGCCCGCGGTCAGCCACGCCCTTCGGGTCAGCCAGCGGGCCGTCGGGCCCACGTCGGCTCCGCTCTCGGACGCGTTCTTCACGCCGATCGTGACGAGCAGCCCCAGGAGTCCGGCGACGAGCAGCGCGAACGT
>JBPCJZ010000153.1:0-4523 GCA_051004775.1 Gemmatimonadota bacterium | reverse complement strand
GCGGTGTCCGCGGCGCCCGTCAGGAGGTAGAGTCCGCCGCTGCGAAGGCCCGAGACACGCTCGTCGAGCGGAACGATCCCCGTGGGGAGGTTCACGGTTCTCCTGCCTGTCGTGGTCGTAGTGAGTGGTGCGCTATGGTGTGCAATGTGAGCAACTCCGGTGCCGTTGCACAAAGGGCCGGCTCCCGGGACGGGAAACCGGCCCCGGGATGGGAGAAATCGGCGTCGAAGCCGGCCGGCGGGTCTGCTTCAGACTGTCGTGGCCTTCTCGGCCTCGGCGCGGTCGATCATCCGTCGGAGCGGCCCCACGAAAACGGACAGCAGGAGCCCCATGGCGACCGCGAAGGTCGCCATCGCGCCGAACAGTGTGGGCAGCTCCATCGACGCATAGAGCTTGACGAAGAATCCGCCCATGTAGTTGCCGACGGACGTCGCCAGGAACCACATCCCCATCATGAGGCTCACGATCCGGTACGGCGCGAGCTTGGTCATCGCGCTCAGGCCGACCGGGCTGAGGCAGAGCTCGCCGATCGTGTGCAGGGCGTACGTGACGACCAGCCACATCGGACTCACCTCCACGCCCGATTGGGACAGCGTCGCCCCGACGGCCAGCACGGCGAAGCCGAGCCCGAGGAAGATGAGGCCGAAGGAGAACTTGCCGGGACTGGTAGGCTCCTTCCCGCGGCGGTTCAGCCACACCCACAGCCAGGCGAACATGGGCGCCATGATGATGATGAACAGCGCGTTGAGAGACTGGAACGACGAGGCGGGGATCTGGCCCTCGTCGAGCGCCCCGCCGAGGAGTCCCTGTACGAAGTCCGGCGCGGCGCGGGCGGTGCGCTCGGCGGCGAAGAGGTTCAGCGTGGAGCCGGCCTGCTCGAAGAAGCTCCAGAACAGCGCGGCCGCGACGAACAGGACGCCGATGACGTAGAGCCGCTTCCGCTCGGTGTTCGTCCAGTAGGGCCGGGAGAACAACCAGCCGAACAGTCCGAGCACCACGAACGCGAGGAGGACGCCGTAGCCGTTGGAGATGCCCTCGGCGGTCAAGGCGATCGTACCGGTGAGAGCGAGCGCGAGGATCAGGCCGATCGCGGCCAGCACCGCGACCAGGACATAGTTGGCCTGCCGCTTCGCGACGACGCGTTCGTCGGGCGTCGTGGACGGGTGGAGTCCGGCCTCGCCGAGGTGGCGGCGGCCGAGCTGATACTGGATGAGACCGAGCGTCATGCCGACGCCGGCGGCGCCAAAGCCCAGATGCCAGCTGATCCCCTCGCCGAGCACGCCGGTGACGAGTGGCGCGACGAACGCGCCGATGTTGATCCCCATGTAGAACAGTGAAAATCCCGCGTCGCGGCGGGCGTCGCCTTCGGGGTAGAGCTCGCCCACCATCACCGAGATGTTCGGCTTCAGCAGGCCGGTCCCGACGATGATGATCGCGAGCCCGCTGTAGAAGAACGGAAGCTCCGGCAGCCCGAGGGCGGGCGCCGCCATCGCGAAGTGGCCGAGCGCGATGATGATGCCGCCGTACAGCACCGACTTCCGCTGCCCGAGAATGCGGTCGGCGACCCAGCCGCCGGGCAGATTGGCCAGGTAGGCGAGCGAGGTGTAGAGCGCGTAGACGGCGCCGGCCTTGGCGACGTCGAAGGCCAGGCCCCCGTCGGCCACGGAGGCCGTCATGAACAGGATGAGCAGGCCGCGCATCCCGTAGTAGGAGAAACGCTCCCACATCTCCGTGAAGAAGAGCGTAGCCAGCCCGCGGGGTTGTCCGAACCACTCCGCGTCAGATGGAGCGGCTGCTGTCCTGCCGGGGGCCTGATGGCTCATGAATTCCCCTGTCTACGGTCTCGCGGAATCCCGGGCGCGGACGAGAAACCGTCCCGCGCACGGCGCAAAATATCCGGCAATATCGGGTCGGAAGGAAAGCCGGAGCAAGCCAAAGCGATTTCCGGAAGGGAGCGGGCGTCCGGCTCAGTCGCCTGCGCCGTCGAGAAACGCGCGCGCCGCGGATGGCCAGTCGAACCCTGCCGCGCGCCTGAGCCCGGCGCTTCCGAGGCGCTCGGCGAGTTCGTCGTCCCGGAGAATGCGGAGGATCTGACCCGCCAGCCGATCCGCGTCGCCGGGCGGAACGAGGAGCGAGACGACATCGTGCGGCGCGACCTCCGGAGTTGCCCCGGCGTCGACGGCCGCGATCGGAAGACCGTGGGCCATGGCCTCCAGCCAGACGATGCCGAAGCCTTCCTGCCGGGTAGGCAGCGCGAACACGCGCGCCGCGGAGTATTCCGCTTCGAGCGTAGAAGCCGACTCGATTGCGCCCGTGAATGCCACGCTGTCGGCCAGGCCGAGTTTCTCGGCCAGCGCTTGCGAGCCCGCCAGCTCGGGGCCGTCGCCGACGACGCGCAGGTGCGCGGCCGGGATAGCCGTGAGCACACGCGCGAACGCCCGCAGCAGCGTGGGAGTGTCTTTGCGCCGGTACTGCCGGGCGACACTGAGAATGACGGGCGCGCGAAGGGTGGCGGGAGCGGCGGCCGGGTCGATGCGTCCGATGCTTTCTGCGTCCAGGCCTTCCGGAACGATGCGGACCTTCTCGCGCTCGACGCCGTACGCGCGCATGGTCCAGCCCGCGCTGTACTCGCTCGGCACGAACACCCGGTGGGCGGAACGCGCATTGCGCCGCTCGAGCCGGGCGAAGGCGCCCAGCCGGAGTCGGTCCACGCCGGTCTCGAACCGCGCCTCATCCGCCGCCACGCCCTTGAGGGCTACGACGTACGGCGGGCCGGGATTCCGGGGAAGGCGCCACCCGTCGAAATCGAAGCCGACGATGAGGTCCACGGAAGACGCCACGGCCGATACCCGTCGCGGCAGTGTCAGGTTGTATACGAACCGGGTGAGGTCGAGCGACTCGAACTGACGCAGCGGACGCAGGACCTCGACCTCGTGGCCGAGCGCGGCGAGGCCCTTCTCCAGCCCGCCGATCGCCACGGCGGAGCCGCTCCCGTCCGCTCGCCCGCGCAACCAGGAGTCGAGGAACAGAATCTTCATGCGCCAGGCGCCGTTGACGAACTCGGGTGGGTCACGCGAGTGGCGCTTACGGGGCTCGAGTCAGCCCTCGAGGGCGCGGTCCGCCTTCGCCGCCAGGATGAAGTCGCTCTCGGTCAGCCCGTCGATCTTGTGCGTCCAGATGACCAGGCGGACGCTCCCCCAGGCGAGATGGATGTCGGGGTGGTGGCCCTGCTCCTCGGCGATGGCGCCCACACGGTTCGTAAATGCGAGCGCCCCCGCGAAGTCGTCGAATGAATACTCTCGCTCGAGGTGGTGCGTGTCGATCACCTTCCATCCGTCGTCGAGCTCGGCGAGGAGCTTCGCGGCTTCGTCGGCATCCAGGGGAGGAACGCCCCCACGGCAGGGAACGCAGGACTTCGTGGCCAGATCGCTCATGTTTCGACTCCTCGAAGGCGAAATCGCGGATCAGGCCGTTTCTTCTACCGTTTCCTCTTCTTCCGGCTCGATGAGGGTCTCGGCGAGCACGACCCGATCGCGACCGGTTCGTTTTGCGGCGTACAGCGCGTCGTCGGCTGAACGCATCAGCGTCTTGGGATCTTCGCCGTCTTCGGGGAAGAATGCGATCCCCACGGAGGCGGAAAGGTCGATATCGGACTCCGGAATCCCTTCGAGCGCGAGGTGGTGAATGCGGTCGCATACGCGTTCGGCGATCGCGATGGCGAGGTCGCGATCGCAGCGCAACAGCAGGAGGGCGAACTCCTCGCCGCCCAGCCGCGCCGCCTGGTCGCTCTCGCGCACGGAGTCCCGCAGGGCCACGGCGAGCAACTCGAGAACCCGGTCTCCCACCTGGTGCCCAAACCGGTCGTTCACCTCCTTGAACAGGTCGAGGTCGAGCATGATGAGCGCCATGGTCTCCTGGTAGCGGCCCGCCCGCCGGACCGCCTCGTCGAGCTGGCGCATGAAATGCCGGCGGTTGTGCAGCCCCGTGAGGCCGTCGGTGATGGCGAGGCGCCGAGTTTCTTCCAGGAGCTGGCCGCCGCGGATCACCGCGGCCGCCTGGTTGGCGATGAGGGTCAGCGTCTGCACCGCGTTCGCGTCGAACGCGTCGGGCTCGACGGCCTCCGCGTTGAGCACTCCGACCGTCTTCCCCTCGGCGATCATCGGGAGGGCCAGCTCGCTGCGTGCCCCGGGGATGCCCGGAATGTAGTCCGGCGCGTCCGGGGCGTGGAGGTCGCGAATCAGTTGCGTTCGGCGCGTCGCCGCGCATCGTCCCGTGACCCCTCGTCCGACCGGTATCTCGAGATAGCGGGCCGACGCCTGGTACCCCTGTCCGGCCGCCAACCTGAGTACGCCCGGTTCGGCGTCGAGCAGCAGGATGGCGCACTGCGCCTCCGGGACGATCTCCTGCGCCACGTCGAGCATCTGGTTCAGCGTCACGCCGAGGGATCCGGCCTCGCTGGCAAGCCGGCTGATCCGGTGCAGGGCCTCGAGCTGGGCCACCTGGCCGCGCAGGGCTTCCTGCGT
>JBPCJZ010000152.1:0-8178 GCA_051004775.1 Gemmatimonadota bacterium | reverse complement strand
GTGAGCCTGCTGCGGGCGCTGATGCTAGATCCGGACGTCCTGCTGCTCGATGAACCCCTCGGAGCCCTCGACCCGATGATCCGGGCCGACCTGCAGGACGACCTGCGCGAGCTGTTCCGGCGCCTGGACAAGACCGTCGTGATGGTGACGCACGACCTGGCCGAGGCGTCCCACTTCGCCGATCGCATCGTGCTCATGCGGGCCGGCCGGATCGCGCAGACGGGGACGCTGGCCGACCTCACCCGGCGGCCGGCGGACGAGTTCGTCGAGCGATTCGTGGCGGCGCAGCGCCGGTTGACTGAGACGGAAGAATGAGCGGAGCCCGCAGCGCCGCCCGGCGGGTACGCCTGGCCTCCTGCCTGGCGCTGCTGGGCGTTCTCGTCGTGGCGGCCTGCGGCGACGGCCGCGGCGAGGGGGCTCCCGACGGCGGTGGCGCGGAGGCCGAAGCGGAGGCCGAAGCGGGGGCCGGGGCGACGGGGGCCGCCGAACGATCACCTACCGTCGTCGTCGGCTCCAAGGCCTTCACCGAGGGCGTCCTCCTGGGCGACATCGCCGCACTCGCGCTCGCGGCGGCCGGCGTGCCGGCCCAGCATCGGCGAGAACTCGGCGGGACGCGAATCCTCTGGGAAGCGCTGCGGCGCGGCGACATCGACGTCTATCCGGATTACACCGGTACGATCCTTGAGGAGGTGCTGTCTGACCGACCGGAGCTGACCACAGGGGACCTGGAGCCGACCCTGCGGGAACTGGGAATCGGAATCGCCGCGCCCCTCGGCTTCAGCAACACCTACGTTCTCGGCGTGACTCGCGAGGTCGCCGCGCGCGACGGTCTCGCGAAGGTGTCGGACCTGCGGGCGCATCCGGAGCTCGTCTTCGGATTCTCGAACGAGTTCATGGATCGAGGCGACGGCTGGCCGGCCCTGCAGCGGGCGTACGACCTGCGACCGGACGACGTGCGCGGCATTGACCACGACCTCGGGTATCGCGCGATCGCGGGCGGGACGATCGACGTGATCGACCTGTACTCGACCGACGCGGAGATCGAGCAGTACGACCTGGTCGCGCTCGAGGACGACCGCGGGCACTTCCCCGATTACGAGGCGGTGTGGCTGTACCGGCTCGACCTGGCGGAGCGAGCGCCCGCCGCGGTCGAGGCGCTGGGTGGGCTGGCCGGCTCGATCGACGAAGCCGGAATGATAGAGATGAACGCCGCCGTCAAGTTGAATCGCGAGCCGAGCCGGCGAGTGGCGGCCAAGTTCCTGGCCACGAGAGGCGTTCGGGTGGTCGATGTCGCCGAACGCACGCGCTTCGACCGCATCCTCGGCTACACGCTCGATCACCTCGCGCTGGTCGCGATTTCCATGGCGCTCGCCTTGCTCGTGGCGCTGCCGCTCGGTGTCTTCGCGGCTCGGAGCCCGGGGGGCGGCCGAGTGATCCTCGGCGTCGTCGGCATACTGTATACAATACCCGCTCTGGCCTTGCTGGTCTTCATGATTCCGCTGCTCGGCATCGGCGCCGCTCCTGCGATCGTCGCGCTGTTTCTGTACAGCCTGCTGCCGATCGTCCGGAACACGCACGCGGGCCTGACGGGTCTCACGCGCCCGCTCCGGGAGTCCGCCGAAGCGCTCGGCCTGTCCGAGTGGTCTCGCCTCCGCCGGGTCGAACTGCCCCTCGCCTTGCCGTCGATCATGGCGGGCATCAAGACCGCCGTGGTGATCAACATCGGCACCGCGACGCTGGGCGCCCTGATCGGAGCGGGCGGGCTCGGGCAGCCGATCCTGACGGGGATCCGCCTGGCCGACACGGGACTCATCCTCGAGGGCGCGGTGCCCGCGGCGCTGCTCGCGCTCGTGGCGCAGGGGGCGTTCGACCTCCTGGAGCGCTGGATCGTGCCGAAGGGCCTGCGGCTCTAGCCATCATCGGCGCGGTCAACGTCAAAGCGGTAAAGTTGGTTCGTAAAGGGTACGGGTTCGGCCAAGCGCAGGAAAGCGGCGGCGAGGTTCGTCAGCGGGCCGCGCGTGTCGCGCAGGGATGCGTCGACGACTCCGGGGGTCGTCCGGTCCGCCTCCCTCCCCCAGTCCCCTCCCGGGGTCGGTTCGGCGGTCGAATACTTGTGTCCGACGACAAGTCCCGCGCACGGAATCTCGAGCTCGTTCGCCAGAACCACTTCCGGGGCGACTGTCATGGAGTTCACCTGCGCGCCGAGCCGACTCCATGCGAGGTTCTCCGCGCGCGACTTCCCCCGGGGTCCGGGCGCATAGCCAAACACCGCCCGGCCGGCCAGTTCGTGAGCGCTGTCCGCCACGAGGCGCTCCACCTGTCGCGTGAGCACCATCGAGAACAGCCCGTCCGAGAGAATCAGGTGGCCCGCGTCGATGACCGGGGGTACGAACATGGTGCAGGCTGTCCCGTCCGGTAGGCGATTGTCGAGCATGAGGAGATCGTCGAGAAGAATCGGCCGCCCCAGGGGGATATCACCGTCGAGCACGCCCACCGAACTCGTGACTAGCAGGGCCGCGCACCCGACCTCCCGGAATGCCCACGCCTGGGCGCGGTAGGGAATCTGGTGGGGAAGTCGGCTGTGCGGACGACCGTGGCGGAACGAAACATAGGCCGGCCGCCCACTCGGGCCCCCGAGCCCTCCCACGTCCGATCGCCACAGCCGAAACTCGCCCCAGGGGGTCTCGACGTCGCAGGGAGTGAGCGCTTCGTGCCCCCACGAAGACGATGAGAAGGCGCTGCCGAGGATCACCCCCACCGAGGCGTCGACGCTCATCGCCGTGCCGCCTCGGCTCGAGACGCCGCCGCCAGGCGGTCCCACGCCTCGTAGTACCGACGCGTGGACGCCGTGTCGCTGCTCGGCTGGGTGACGCCTCCGGCTTCGAGGCTCGGTGACCATGGCGATACCGCCGCCCCCCCCGTTCCGGACGCTTCTTCGACGGCCGCCACGGCGCCGATCGCTCCGAGCCAGGCGTCCCCCGCCGCGCGAACGGGCAGGGCGAGCCCGTCGGCGACGAGCTGCGGCCAGCCACTCGAGTCAGAGTGTCCACCCGAGAGGACGACGCTCTCGAGCGCGGCGCCGCTGGCCCGTTCGAGCGCGGGCCTCATACGCCGAAGCTCCCCGACGATTCCCTGTGCCCACGCCTGCAGCAGGAGGGAACCATCGGCTTCGGCTGGCAGTCCGGCGAAGACGGGTCGCGCACCCGGCGTGTCGAGCGCTCCACCGTAGTATGGGACGCAGAAAACGTCGCGTTGGAGCTGCGCATCCGGACCTCCGTGCGACCTCAGTGCTGCCCGAAGGCCCGGGGCATCCCACGCGCCGAGGAGCCCGACCTCGAGGTTCCAGCGGCCGTATAGCGCGGCCCGCGTTTGAACGACGCCCGGCTCCTCCTCCCGGCCCCCCTCGTTGCCCGGCTCTTCGCACTCAAGGACGCCGTCGACAGCGCCACCCGCCAGCGTCCCGAGCGAAATCCCGGTGCCCAGCGACAACCCGGCCGTCACGGGCGACCGTACGCCGCCGCCGAGCAGCTCGCAGTTCTTATCACCCGCCGTCACGTGCAGGGCGGCCTTTCCGGCGTGCGGCAGGTTCAACGCGCCGGCCGGCGCGCCGATGGGCAGGACCGCGGGCAAGTCGACGGCGGCCCCGGCAAAGGCGACCAGCCGATCGTGCGCCGCGCCGGACAGGTCCCGTGGCACGGTCGCCCGAGATTCGACCGCCCGCCCGGTCCAGGCCTCGGTGAGGAACGACGTCAGAGAGCGCACGGCGGCGGGCTGCGCTTCCCCGTCCATGACGAGAGCGTCCCACAGGCTCCCGGCATCGAGCCACCGTCGATCGAGCCACGAGACCAGTTCCGACGAAGGATGCCCTTCCGCGTCGAGCGTCACGACGGTATCCCGCTGCGTCGTGATCGCGACGAAGGCCACCGGCCCCGCACCGGCCTCCTCGAGCGAAGCGAGCAGCTCGACGAGCACCCGACGGGCCGTGGCCAGCACCTCGGCAATTGGCTGCGTTGCCCGGGAACCGTCGAACGCCACCGGAGGCAGAGCGCCTCGAGCCCTCGCGATCACTTCGCCCCGTCCCGTCAGCGCCGCCGCCTTGACCGCCGTGGTCCCGACATCGAGACCGACACGCAAGCCGTCGTTATTGCGCGGCGCGTTCAAGTCGACCAGCCCACGCAAGGCTCAGAACGCATAGGTCGCCGCGAACTGAAATTGCCGTGGCGGTCCCGCCTGCCCGAACGAGATCGCGTCGCCCGGCCGGCCGACCTGGGTTCTTGGCCCACCGCCGGGGATGCCGTTGGCGAAGCCGGTTTCGATCGTCGAGTTGAACAGGTTGAACACGTCCGCGCGGAGGCCGAACGCATTGCCCAGGACATCGATAGCGAAGCTCGCGCTGAAGGCGAGTTGGAACTCACCCGGCAGCCGCTCCGCGTTGCGCGGCACGCCGGGAAGGCGGTCCGCGTTCCCGACGAAGCCCTCGCCGAAGATCGCACCGGATCCGTCGAGGTCGCGGAAGAACGCCACCCGATTGATCGGCGTGCCTGTCTGGTAGTCGGCTATCCCCGAAATCGCGAGCCGCGGAGACACTTTCACGATGCCGCGCAGGGTGACGTGGTGCCGCCGGTCGTTGATCGACGGCGCGTACTCCCGGGCGAAATCGTTGCCGACGGTCGCGGCGAAGTTGATGTCCTCAGCATTGGTCCGGATGCCCGACAGCACCCACGACGCTTCGGCGCTCAACGACCCGGAGAAGCGGCGGCGCAGCGTCGTGTACAGGCCCCAGTAGTTGCTCCGACCGGCCGACTCGGTCGTCGTCAGCCGGCGGAAAGACCCGGCTTCCGGGGCGACCGGGCGGAAAGCGTCGCCGAACTCCGGGCTACGGTCGATCGTGTCGCCGGGCGCGAGCGCGCGGTCGATCGCGTTCAGGTCGTAGGAGCGGGGCAAGTTGCGCGTCAGGACCATCACGCCGTCGACCGACAGGCCCCAGTCGCGTCCGAACTGCCGCTGATACCCGGCCGACGCCTGGTAGCTGAACGGCTGCTCGAGGCCGCGGGCGAAGGTCAGCCGGATCTCTCGCGGGGGGAGGCCGTCGCGCAGTGCGCGCAGATCCGTCCCGCTCGCGCCCTGTCGGAACGCGGGCGGCTGGAAGTTGGTGTCTTCCGCGAACGTGACGGTCGCGTTGCCGTCGGACCCGAACTGGACGGCGTCGGAGTACACGGCGTAGGGAAACTTGCCCGTATAGATGCCGGCTCCGCCGCGCAGGACGCTCTCCGGCGTGAGATTCCAGGCGGCCGAGATGCGCGGCTGAAAGTTGTCGAGATCCGGGCTGCTTTCGCCGCGCGAGGTGATGTCGTCGTAGTCCCAGCGTATTCCGGCGCGAAGCGTCAGTGACGAGGTGGCCCGCCACTGGTCCTCGATGAACGCGCCGACGTTGGTCTGCGTGAGGTTCACCGTGGCCGGGCTGGTATCGACGCTGTAGGAAAGCACCCGGACGTCGGCCGGCACGTCGCCGATCGACAGGAACCGCCCGGAAGGCTGGATGTTGCCTTCGTTGACGACCGTGTACGCGCCATTGGGGTTCGTGTTGGCGGCGAACAGCTCGAACGAGGATGTCACGACATCCGCGCCGGTGCGCAGGGTGTGGCCAGCGCCGAGCCGGACCTCGAGTACGTCCCGAAGCTGAAGCTGCAGCTCGGACTCGTCGAACACGAAGTTGCTCGATCCGACTACGGCTTCCGGCGTCGTGAGGTCGCTCGAGACGACCGTCACCTGCGGTGTGTTCAGGTCACTTTCGGTGGGCGGAAAGTCCCAGCGGAACGTTCCGAGCTGCGCCGTGGCCGAGTTGACCGCGCGACCGCCACCCAACGTCGAGCGATGCGTCAGCGCCGTCAGCGTCCCGCGACGGACGGTCGTGATGTCTGCCTCCGGCGTCACGATGCCGCCACCCTGTCCCGCCCGACTCACGTCGCTCACGGCGAACTGCAGGGTCGTCGTCTGATCGTCAGTCCAACCGTGGTCTACGCGGGCGAACAGCTTCACCGTCTCACGGATCTCGGTTCCGATGAAGCTCGCGCGGGCGGTGGACCCAATACGGTCTTCCCGCTCGTTCTCGTACTCCGCCGCGAGGAAAACGAAGGTGCGATCCGCGGCGATGGGGCCGCCGACCGATCCGCCCAACTGGTAGCGCCGAAAGCCGTCCGGGTCGGTGCCCGGGGGAGCGAACGGCGGATCGGAGTCGATCGGCGTGCCGGGCCGCCAGTACGAGAACACGTCACCTCGCCACTCCGACGCACCGGCCTTCGTCTCGTAGTTCACTACGCCGGAAGAAGTGCGGCCGAAGCCGGCCGAGAACGTGCTGCTCTTCGCCTCCAGTCGGGACAGGCCCGATAGCGGGAACTCGACTCGTGGCCCGCCCAGAAATCCTTCGTTGTTGTCGAGTCCGTCGATCAGGTACTGGGTCTGCAGGCTGTTGGCTCCGTTGATCGTCAGGGGCGGGGCGTCGCCGAAGAACCCGGTCGACTGGGCCACGCCGGGAATGGTGAACGCAAGGCTCAGGGGTTCGCGGGCGTCCGTCGGAAGGGCCTGCGTCTCGTACGGATCGACCGCCCCACCCGTCTCGGCCGACTCGGTGTTGAGGAGTGGCCGGGTGGGAACTCCCACTACCGTCAGGGCGTCAACGCGATACAGCGGCACGAGCGTGACCGCGAGAGAGCGTACGGCCCCCGCCAACAGCGCATCGACGTGCTCGTCTTCTCCCGCGAAAGCCACGGCGCGGACGCCGAGACGCCCCCCGCGCCCTGCGGGGATCTCGAGGCGGAACCGGCCCGCCGAGTCGGTCGCGGTGGCCAGGTCGCCGGGTTCGAACACGACGGCCGCGCCGACGAGCGGCTCGCCGGCCTGCGAGCGAACGGCACCCTGCAGGATGGCGACGTCCCCATCAGGGGCTTGCTGGCCCGCGCCCGTTGCGGGAGTGGCGGGGATCGACAGGATGAATAGTAGCGTGGATACGATCGCATGTCGGGGTCCGGGCGACATCGAGGTCCTTTCGCGCTTCGTTTTGCCGACTCGCAGGGAGACGGGCGAGCATGACAGTGTTTCCTCCGGAACCAGTCGTGGAGCGCTCGCGTTCCCAGCACACGAATCCGGGCCGAGCGGTCGGCCCACCGGGCGACCCGATCGAAGCGAGCCTTCCGCCGAAGGTGGGACCAGCTGGACAACAGTCTTGAGCGGTACGACCTGATCGCCATCGGTGGCGGAACGGCCGGGCTGGTATCAGCCGCCGGCGCCGCCGCCCTCGGCCTGCGCGCCGCCCTGTGTGAGCGCGAGGCGCTCGGTGGCGACTGCCTGTGGACCGGCTGCGTCCCGAGCAAGGCGCTCCTCGCGTCGGCTCGACTCGCGCGGTCGATCGTATGCGCATCGGAGTTCGGTCTGCCGGAACATCCACCGGAAGTTGTCTTCGCAACAGTTATGAAGAGAATGCGACGAGAGCGCGCTCGCGTCGCCGAGCATGACGACCCGGAACGCTTCAGGAAGCTCGGCGTCGAGGTGATCTTCGGCACGGCCCTCGTCACGGCGCCCGGTGAGGTACGCGTGGCGGACCGGTCACTCGCCGCCTCCCACATCGTCGTCGCGACCGGGGCGGGTCCTTCCGTTCCACCCATCGAGGGGCTGGAGGCCGCCGGTTACCTCACCTACGCCGACGCCTTCGATCAGGATGAGCTTCCGCCCCGCATCGCCATCCTGGGTGGGGGCCCGATCGGCATCGAGTTCGCGCAGATCTACTCGCGCCTCGGCGCCCGCGTCACTGTGCTGGAGCAGTTGCCGCGGATCCTGGCCCAGGAGGAGCCGGACGCCTCGAGCGCGCTGCGTGAGGCGCTGGCCGCCGAGGGGATCGACATTCGAACGGAAGCGGCGGTCACAACGGTCCGGGCCGGCACCGCGGGTGGGAAGGTCGTCCACGCAACGACGCCGGAGGGCACCAGTGAGCTGGTGGTCGACGAGGTCTTCGTCGCTACCGGGCGTCGCGCCCACGGCGCGGGAATCGGCCTCGAGGAGATCGGCGTCGTTCTCGACGCCGGGGCCGTCGTGGTCGACCGGAAGCTGGAGTCGGCCGTGTCGGGAATCTGGGCGGCCGGCGACGTCGCCGGCGGTCCCCAGTTCACGCACGTCGCGGAGTAC
>JBPCJZ010000151.1:0-25554 GCA_051004775.1 Gemmatimonadota bacterium | reverse complement strand
ACGACACCTCGCGCTCCTCGTAGTGATCGAACTCCGCGATGCCGAGAGGCGGGTTGAGGGCCTCGAGGCGCTCGGCCGTGTCCGGTCCGATGCGGAACGCGTGCGGATGTCCGGCGTTGGCGTAGCGCAGCACGTCGGCGCTCGGGTCGAGCACGACGTAGCACAGGGTCATGTACATATCCGTGCTCTCCAGCTTGCGCACCAGCTCGTGGTGAATCCCTCGCAGGACCGCGCCCGGGCCGAAACGATCGCGCACGACCATCGAGGCGGCGCTCATCGTCAGGGCCATGATGAGCCCGGCGGAATACCCGTGAGAACTCACGTCGCCGAGCATCACACCGATCCGGTTGCCGCTCAGGCGGAACAGGTGGTAGAAGTCTCCGCCTACCGATTCCGCCGGTTCGCAGCGCGCGGCGATGTCCGCGCAGTCCGCGAAGTCCGAGACCTGGGGCAAGAGCTTCAGCTGGAGATCGTGAGCCAGCTCCAGCTCTACCAGCATGCGCTCCCGCTCGAGGCTCTCGTCCGAGAGACGCCGATTCTCGAACGCGGCGCCGATCTGACCTGCGATCGCCGATACGAGCCGGCGGTCGGCCTGCGTGAAACTGCGCTCGGCCGGCCGTCTCACGCGCAGGACGCCGAGCGCCCCGGCCAGTCCGTGCGCTGCGCTCGGCCGCACGGGAACGAGCAGTTGCGCCCCGTCCTCCGAGATGAAGGAGCGGGTGGACTCCGAGCGGAAAGTCTCGTACAGCGGGCCGCGGCTCAGCTCGAGATCGACGCTCACCGGGCGGGACGACGGGGCCGAGGAGGCGAACCGCACCAGCCGGTCACCGTCGTCGCTGGCCGTCCACAGTTCGGTGGCGTCCGCCGCCATGACTTCGCCCAGGGCGCGGAGCAGGCGCGACACGCCACGCTCCGGGATCATGCCGGAGCCGAGGGTCTCGTTGACGCTGGTCAGCAGGTCCACTTCGCCGTAGCGGCTGGCCAGCTCGCGGCTGTAGAACTGGAGTTCGCGCTCCTGCCGGACGAGCTCCGGGGCGAGCGCGGCCAGGAGAAGCTGGTGCGAATGATCGGCCGGGCTGGTCGGGGCGCCGAAACACGCCTCGAGCGCGAGGTCCTCCGCCACGGGCCACGAGGCGGAGGTCGGTTCCTCGTGTTCCGATGTGCCGAGGCCGTCGTGCAGGAGCTGCAGGACCGACCCGTCGCGGAGCACGAGTCGGAACCGGAGGCCCGTCGTGGCGGCGAACTCCGCGACGAGCGACGGGAGGCGCCCGTCGGGAGCCCCGCCGCCGATCCCGCCGGGAGATGGTGACCACGCGGCGTCAGACATTGGCAGCATCCGTGTCCTTCGTGGCGCCGGCGTCGGCCGCGTGGACGGTCAGCGTCACGGCGTTGCCGCGCTCGTTGAACTCGACATCGTCGGCCAGCGTGCGGAGCAGGAATAGCCCGCGCCCGTGGCTGCGTTCCACGTTCTCGGGCAGCGTCGGATCCTCTATGGCATGCGGGTCGAAACCCCCGCCCTCGTCGGTGACAGTGACCCTCGCCGTTCCCGGCGACAGCTCCGCCTCCACCCGCACCAGTTTCTCCGGGTCCTCCGCGTTGCCGTACAGAATCGCGTTGGCGAGAACTTCCCCCAGAGCGACGCGCAGGTTGAGCGTCGCCCGCGATCCCGCGAAGGCGAACCGCTGGCACGCGTCGACGACTTCGGCGACGACGTCGCGGACGTACGCGACGCTGGAAGGAAACTCGAGGCGCAGTCCGGCCGTCAGCCCCGGCGGACGGAGGGGCCGGTCGCCCCCGCGACCGGCGACGTGGCGTCGCCAGCGCAGCCCGAGCTCGGCCGGGTTGATCGGATGGAACAGGTAGTCGGAACAACCCGCCGCGATCGCCGGCAACAGCCGGTCGACCGACGCCCCGTCGACGAGCGCGATCATCTCGACGTCGAGGCCGTAGCGGGATCGCACGGCGCGTACGCTCTGCGCCGGGTCGGCCAGGTCGACGAAAACCAGTTCCGGCCGCTCCGCTGGCCACTCCTCGCGCGTCGCCGCCACGAGCGGGCGTACGGAGAGACCCTCCAGGCGGCCCAGGAGGTCGCCAACGAGGGGCTCGCGCCCCGAACAGATGAGAACCGCGGACGTCTCCGTCATGCGGGTCGCATCCGCGTCAGAAATCTGCGAGGGCCAGCGACCGCGACGCGGAGATCTCGAACAGGGTGTCTAGTTTCGTGAGTTCGAACAGCGTCAGCAGGTCTTCGTTCAGTCCGGCCAGGCGCAGCCGTCCGCCCGCCTCGCGGATCTTCCGCGAGAGGCTCACGAGGGCCCCGAGGCCCGACGAATCGATGTAGCTCGACCTGGCGAAGTCCATGACGAACTTCTGATCGCCGTGCCCGACGTGTTCCATCACGCGCTGCTTGAACTCCTCGCGGTTGCCCACAATGAGCTCACCGTCCACCTCGACGAGGGTGACTCCATCGGTATGCGAAATGTTGAAACTCATGCCTGCTCCGTTTCGTGGTTCGCGGCCCGCCCGGCCGCCTGGAGTGCGGTCACTCTTGCGACCCGTACAATGTCCTCGATCGATGCCCCGCGCGAAAGATCGTTGAGCGGATAGGCCAACCCCTGCAGGATCGGACCGACCGCACGGGCGCCGGCGAGTCGCTCGACCAGCTTGTAGGCGATGTTGGCGGCGTCGAGGCTCGGAAACACCAGGACGTTGGCGTGGCCGTCGACCGGCGAGCCGGGCGCCTTCCGCGCGGCCACCGAGGGAACGAGAGCCGCGTCGGCCTGCAGTTCACCGTCGGACGGAACATCCGGGCAGCGCCGTCGGAAGGCCGCGACCGCCGCGCGTACCCGCTCCACCGATTCCCCACCCGCCGATCCGCGCGTGGCGTAGGACAGGAACGCGACGCGAGGAGCGTCGCCGACGATCGACCGGCGCGCGACACAGGCGGCCTGCGCGATGCTCGCGAGCTGGTCGGCGTCGGGCTGCGGAACGACCGCGGCGTCGGCAAACGTGAGAACGCGCTCCGCTTCGCCGTCGCGGGGCGGGACCACCATGTAGAACGCGCCCGACACGACGCTGACGGCCGGCGCCGTTCCGAGGATCCGGATGCCGGCCCGCAGGACGTCGGCTGTCGTCGCTACCGCGCCCGCCACGGCCCCGTCGAGCCGGCCGGCCGCGACGGCTGCCACGGCGCACCGAAGCGCGTCACCGCCTCCGGGCACGCCGAGATCGGGACAGTACCGTTCGAGCCGCGGCCGGAGATCGGGATCCGCGGGGTCGAGGATCTCAAGACCGTCGGGCGGACTCGCCCCGCCGCCGGGCGGACTCGCGTCGACGACGGGCGAGTCGCCGAGCACCGCCACGGGTACGACGCCCGGTCCGGCCGCGAGGATGCGCATGGCGGCCCCCGTCCGCGGCTCGCTCCACTCGGGGAAGCCGATGCGCGTCCGGCGGGCGCCGGCCCGCCGTTCGAGTTCGTCCAGCCAGCTCACGACCCGGGGGGGTCGCCGTAGCGTTCGGCCAGCCGATCGAGCACCGCCCGCGGAACGTAGGGAGACACGTCGCCTCCGAGGGCCGCCACTTCACGCACCAGCGAGGAGCTGAGGAAGGTATAGTTGCTGGCCGGGGCCATGAAGATGACTTCGATCTCGGGCGACAGGCTGCGGTTCATCAGCGCCATCTGGAACTCGTACTCGAAGTCGCTCACCGCCCGCAGGCCGCGGATGATGACCCGTGCGTCGCGCTGCCGTGCGAAGTCGACGAGGAGGCCCGAGAAGGCCACGATCTCGACGCGCGGCTCGTCGGCGTACACTTCGTTCATGATGTCCAGCCGTTCCTGCACCGAGAAGGCCGTACGCTTGTCTTCCGTCGGAGTCTCCGCGACGGCGACGACGAGGTGCGAGCACAGCCGGAGCGCCCGACGAATCAGGTCGTCGTGGCCGAGCGTCAGCGGGTCGAAGGATCCGGGGTAGATCGCCACGCTGTCCTTCAGTGCCATTTCAATCTCCCTTGGGGGTCGTCGCAACGTAGAAGGATAGCTCGGTGTCCCCGTAGCCGCGGTTCCAGTCAGCCGGCGAATCGACGAGTTCTCCGCGTGCGTGTTCGATGCACAGAATGTCCGCGAACGGCCGCGCCAGCCAGACGTCGAGCAGCCGGGCCGCCGTACCTCCTCCGTACGGCGGGTCCGCGAGCGCCACATCGGCCGCCGGATCGTCGACGCCCTCCAGCCAGCGGAAGACATCGCGCCGCTGCGTGCTTGCCCGGTCCGCGATGCCGAGTCGAGCGAGGTTCTCGCGCAACGCACGGTACGCCGCCGCGTCCGCTTCGACGAATCGAACTCCTGCCGCCCCGCGGGACAGGGCTTCGATCCCGAGCGCCCCCGTCCCGGCGAACAGATCGAGCACCCGGGCGCCCGGCAGGCGGTGGGCGATCGCATTGAACCAGGCCTCGCGCACCGCCGCTCGCGTGGGGCGCGTCCGGCGCCCGGGCGGGGCGACGAGCCGCCGCCCGCCAAACTCCCCCGCGATGATCCGAAGACTCATACGCCGGAGGATCGAACGTCCACGAGTCGTGCCTGGAGACGAACGCGGCCCTTCCACTGGTCGCGCTCCAGGTGAAAGGCCGCGTCGCAGGGCGCGCCGCCCGCCAGCTCGTCGAGCCGATGCCCATGGCCGAATCCGATGGCCGGGAGCCGCGCCTCTCCGTCGGCCAGGCGGGCACGGAGGTGCCTGCCCTCGGGGCCGACCGCGGAGGCAGCCTCGATACGCACGCCACGCACGGCGAGCAGCGGGGCGGGATTTCCGTTTCCGTGCGGCGCCAGGTGGCGCAGCTCGTCCCACAGGCCGAGCGTCACATCGCGCAGCGGCAGTTCCAGGTCGAGTCGCAGGACGGGTCCGGGGCGTTCCGCGGGGAGACGCTCCCTGGCGAGCGCGCGCATGCGGTCGGCGAACGCCTCGATGCGCTCGCGCCGGATCGACAGTCCGGCCGCCATCTTGTGGCCGCCGAACCGCTCGAGGAACTCGCCGCATTCCTCCAGGGCGCGAAAGAGATGGAACCCGTCGACGGAGCGGGCGGAACCCACGCCCAGGTCGCCGTCGAAGCTCACCACGATCGCCGGCCGCCGCCAACGGTCCACGACGCGCGACGCTACGATGCCCACGACGCCCGGATGCCAACCGTCTCCCCAGACGATCACGGCGGATCCCGGTTCCGACGGTCCCTTGCGGAGCGCTTCCTCCACGTGCTCGGTCACCTCGCGGTCGGCCATTCGGCGAGCCGCGTTCTGCTCGTCGAGCTGGACGGCCAGCGCATCGGCCGCTTCGGACTCGTCGCACAACAGCAGTTCGAGCCCCGTCGCCGCCGCGGCCATCCGGCCGACCGAGTTCAGGCGCGGCGCCAGGCGGAAGGCGATATCGTCGGTCGCGACCCCGGCAGACGCGTCGATCTTCGCCCCGGCCATCAGCGCGCGCAGGCCCGGTTTCCGGGTCCGCGCGAGCGCCCGGAGACCGGCCCGCACGAGGGCGCGGTTTTCGTCGAGAAGCGGCATCTGGTCCGCGACGGTTCCGATCGCAACGAGATCCAGGTGCTGGAATAGTTCGGGCTCGGGCACCCCGCGGCGGGCGAATAGAGCGGCGAGGAGCTTGAACGCCACGCCGACTCCCGACAGGCCGCGCCACGGATAGACGGAGTCCGCGCGGACGGGATCGACGACGGCTATTGCCGCCGGCAGCATCGGACCCGGGCGATGATGATCGGTGATCACCACGTCGATTCCGAGGGCGGCCGCCGTGTCGACCGCCTCCACGGCCGTCACGCCGCAGTCGACCGTGACGATGAGCGAGGCGCCCGTGGCGGCGGCCCGCCGGACCGTCGCGGGAGTGAGGTCGTATCCGTCGTCTACGCGGTGCGGCACGAAGGCGAACACGCTCGCGCCGAGCCGCCGCAGGCCGCGCACGGCGAGCGCCGCGGCCGTCATTCCGTCGGCGTCGAAGTCACCATGGACGAAGATGGTCTCGTCGGCGCCGATGGCTGCGAGAATCCGGTCGATCGCCGGCTCGATGTCGGGCAGGAGCAGCGGATCGTGCAGCCCGCCCAGGGACGGCCTCAGGAAGGCGCGGGCGGCGACGGGCTCGACGAGGCCGCGGCCGGCGAGGACGCGGGCCAGCGGCCGCGGTATCCCCAGGGACGAGACCAGCGCGTCCGCCGCGGCGCCGGCCTCGGTTGCGGGCGGAACCCAGCGGGGCGCGGTCGAAATCAACGCGTGCGCTTCGTTACTTCTCAGCGCCCGCGTGGAGGATCACGCCGCAACCCTCGCATACGATGAGCTTCGCTCCCGCGCGGATCTCCGCCTGGCGCTGCATGGGGATCGCCGTGTAGCAGTGCCCGCAGCATCCTTCTACGACCGGCGCCAGCGCCTGGGTCGTGCGGCCTCCGCTGACGCGATCGTATTCGGTGCGGATACCGGCATCGATGCTTCCCGCGGTCTCGCCTCGTTCCCCCTCCAGGCGACCGAGTTTGGCGTCGAGTTCGGCCGTGCGTGCCTCGATCTCCGCCCGCCGTTCGGCCGCGACCTGCCGCTCCTCCTGGTTGGTCCTGTCCAGATCCTCGAGGCCGATCCGGGCCCGGTCGTGCGCCTGCATCTCTTCGAGCATCGTGGTCTCGGCGTCGTCGAGGTTCTGGCGCGCCGCGTCGACCTCGGTGCGCGCGGCGGCCACGTCGCGGCTGCGCTGCAGATGCTGCGCCCGCTCCTGGAGGCGCTTCAGCGTCGCCCTGCCCGCCTGCACGACGCGCTCGGCGCGCCGGATTTCCGTCGCGCTCTCGTCCACCTTCTTCTGCTGCTTCGCCTCGCCCGCCGTCCATCGTTCGTCGAGCGCGTCGAGTTCGAGCAGTTCGGCGTGCAACCGCCGCCGTTCTTCCCGCAGCTTCTTGATGCTCGCGTCGAATTCCTGCAGGGACAACAACCGTTGCACGGTCTGTTCTTCCACTACGCCTCCTCCTATCGGGTTTCGGTCACCCGGAACCGCCGGGCGCCGGTCGTCCGTCACGTGATCTCAGAATGCCCCACGGGGCGGCTCCCTTCCCGCGAAGATCGCGGGCCGCCCGGTCCTTCTCCTGCAGCAGCCTTCGCTGCTCGCCTTCCTCCGCCAGCGGGATCTGGCGGTCATAGTGCTCGAGTTCGGCGCGCTCGCGGGTCGTCGCCAAATACCGGATCGCCCGGCTGAAGACCGCCTGCCAGTCGAGGTATTCCGTGGTGTCGGCGCGCAGCTGCTCGTACAGCGGCACGTCGGCCGCGGGCAGCCGCCCGATGATCGACGCGCCGTCGAGCGCGTCTTCCGCCCGGACGGCTTCATAGATGCGCCGCAGCGCGGGATGCCGAAAGTGCTCCGCCTCGAGGCCCTCCGCGTCGGCCGTCTCGACCAGGTCGAAGTCGCGGAGCAGCAGGACGAGTACCGTCCGCTCCGTGGCGGGGATGAGCGCGTCGACGTGCGGCGACCCGTCTTCGCAGGACGACGGTGCGGCGGCCGGACGCGGGCGGGGGGTCCATGCTTCTTCCGCCGACTTCGTCACTTCGGAGACGAGCGTCTGGCGCCGCACGCCCGTTCCTTCCGCGGCGCGCGCCAGGTACAGGTCGCGGAGGGCCGGATCGCGTACGGCCCGCAGGGTGCTGAGCAGGCCGTCGACGGCTCGGCGCTGGCCCTCGATCGTCTCGAGGTACCCCTGCCGCTCGAGGATCTGGAGCTTCCGGTCGAGCACGTCGACGGCATCCGCGACGAGTTCGGCCAGCGCCGAGGTCCCGCGCTCCCTCAGTACCGAATCGGGATCCTCGCCGCCGGGAAGGGTCACGACCAGCGGGTGGATGCCGGCCGCCAGCAGCGCATCGCCGGCACGGAAGGTCGCGCGCAATCCGGCCGGGTCGCTGTCGTAGAGCAGGTAGACCTTCTTCGTGTAGCGGGCGAGCAGTTCCGCCTGCTCCAGGGTGAGCGCCGTGCCGAGCGGCGCGACAGCGCCACGGAACCCATGCACGTGGAGCGACACGACGTCCATGAAGCCTTCGCCGATGAGGCCGAAGCCTTCCCGGCGCATCTCGTGGCGAGCGCGGCCCAGCCCGTACAGCGTCTGGCCCTTGTGGAAGACCGGCGACTCGGGTGAGTTGATGTACTTCGGCGCATGCGCGTCGCGGCCGAGCGCCCGGCCCCCGAACGCGATCGGGTGCGACCTCAGATCGTGAATCGCGAACATCAGGCGGTTGCGGAATCGATCATAGGGTTCCGCCGCGCGCTCGCTCGTCGCGACGAGGCCCGCCTGTATCATCGTGTCGTCCGAGATCCCGCGCGCCCGGGCCGCTTCGAGGAGGCCTCGCCAGCCGTCGGGGGCCAGGCCGATGCCGAACTCCTCCCAGTGCTCGGGCGCGATGCCCCGCGCGGCCAGGTAGCTGCGACCGGGGGCGCCCGCCGTCTCGTCGAGGAGTTGCCCGGCGAACCACTCCGCGGCGAAGGACAGGGCCTCGCGCAGGTGCGCCCACGGGTCTTCCCGGCGCTCGTTCTCTTCGGGAATCTCGACCCCGGCTCGTTCGGCGACGTGTCGGACGGCGGAGGGGAAATCGAGGCCGGCGTTCTTCATGACGAAGGAGAAGACGTCGCCGCCTTCGCCGCACACGAAGCACTTGAAGATCCCGCGGACCGGGTCGACCGAGAAGTTGGGACCTTCCCCGCCGTGGAGCGGACAGGGGCCGCGCCACGTCCGGCCCGAGCGCTTGAGGCGAACGGACTCGCCGCAGATCTCGAGAATGTCGGCCCGCTCGCGGACCTCCTGCACGATGCTGTCGCTTACCATGTCCGACCGGTCAAATCTTCGCCGCCTTGAATTCCAGTACGGTAACGCCCCAGCCCCCCTCGTCGAAACCACCGGGCCGGATCGTAGCGATCCGCGCGTCGCTTTCGACCAGTCGGGAGACCTCTTCCTTCAAGGCCCCGGTTCCCTTCCCGTGGATCACGACGAGGCGGCCGAGGTCGGCGACGATCGCGGCGTCGAGCGCCGCCAGCAGAGGCCTCTCGATCTCGTCGACTCGAAGGCCGCGCAGATCCACCTCCGGCCGCGCGTCCAGATCGGGGGGCGTCGGATCGGCTCGAGGGATCGGCCGCGACGCCGGCGCCGGCCCCGTGGCCGGCTCGAGGTCGGCCGCGACGAGCGAGAACCGCATCCCGCGGGACTCGACCACGACGGAGCCCGGCCGGACCTCCGCCACGTCGCCCGTCACGCCGAGCGACCGCGAACGAACCCGGTCCCCCACCTCGGGCGGCGCCATCCCACCGGAATCTTCGGGCGAGTGGCCGGACGGGACGCGGGCGGAAGCCTCGCGCGTCTCACGAAGCCGCTCTTCCACCAGGCTGCGGGCCGCACCCTCCGCCGCGGTCGCGGAGCCGCCCGCGCCCGCCCCGGCGCGGTCCTCCGACCGGCTGGCCGTGGCCGAGCGTTGGGCGTCGGCGCGCAGCTCCTCGATGACGGCTTCGACGTCGGCGCGGGCCGCCAGCAGATACCGCTCCGCCGCCGCGCGTCCCTCGCGTTCCGACTCCGCTTCCCTGCGCGCCAGCTTCTCTTCCCGCTCGGCCAGGGCGGAGTCGCGCCGGTGCGCGTCGCGCGCGTCGGCGCGGGCGCCGGAGGTCAGCCGCCTTAGTTCCGCCTCGGTGGATTCGAGTTCGGCGAGGACTTCCTCCATCCGCCGCTCGGAGTCGCTCAGTCGGCCGCGCGCCGTCCGCACTACTTCGTCGGGCAGCCCGAGTCGGGTCGCGATTTCGAGCGCGTAGCTCCGGCCCGGACGGTCGCGGACCAGCGCGAAGGAGGGCCGCAGCGCCTGCGCGTCGAACTGGAGCGAGGCATTGACGACGGCGGGTGTCTCCGCCGCGAGATTCTTGAGGGCGCCGAGGTGCGTCGTCGCGATCGTCAGTCGGACCGACCCGGCGAGTCGAAGGAGCACGGCGGCGGCCAGCGCCGCTCCTTCCGCCGGATCCGTTCCGCTTCCGACCTCATCGAGCAGGACCAGGCTGTGCGGGCCCGCCTCGGAGAGGATCTCGCCGAGCCCGGCCACCTGCGCGCTGAACGTGGAGAGGGACGCGGCGATCGACTGTTCGTCGCCGATCACGGCATAGAAACGATCGAACACCGGGAGTCGGGATTCCGGCCCGACCGGCGGAACGATCCCGGACTGCGCCAGGGCTGCGGTCAGGCCGATCGCCTTGAGCGTGACCGTCTTGCCGCCGGCGTTGGGTCCGCTGACGAGCAGCATGCGCTCGTCGGGTTCGAGGCGAAGGGAGAACGGTACCGCCGGCTCGCCTCCGGCGAGCAGGAGCGGATGAACGCCCTCGACGATGTCGAGCCCCGTCCCGTCTCCGGCCGCCTCGAGCCGGGGTTTCTTTCCGCCGTGCGCGAGCGCGTACCGGGCCCGGGCGCTGAGGGAGTCAGCCTCGGCCAGCGCATCGCGGGCCGCGACCAGGCCCGGCGCGAGCGGCCGCAGCAGGTCGGACAACTCGGCGAGGATCCGCTCGATCTCTCTTCGCTCCTCGCGCTCCATCCCGGCGATCCGGTTCATCTCTTCGATCGCCGAGGGGGGCTCCACGAACAGCGTCTGGTGGGTGGCCGACTCGTCGTGGACGATGCCGCCCACCCGAGAGGCTCCCTCCCTCCTGATGGGTATGCAGTAGCGTCCGGACCGCACGGTGACGGAAGCGGCGGGGACCTGGACGCGCTCGGGCAGCGAGCGCATGAACGTCTCGAGGCGGCGCACCATGGCGCTGCGGCTGCCCCTCAGGTCGCGGCGGAGCCGACGCAGCGTGGGGCTGGCGCCGTCCACGAGTTCGCCGGCCGCGCCGAACACCTCGAGCACTCGCCCTTCGATGCGCGCTTCGGCGATGAGAGACTCGGCCAGCCGATGAAGCCGCGGCAGGCCGTCGGGGTCGCGCCGGAGCTCGCCCCGGGCTCGCCGGGAGAACTGCATCAGGCGACCGACCGCCACGAGCTGCTCCTCGCAGAGCGATGCGCCGGCTACCGTCAGCCGGCGGAGCGCGCCGTCGACGTCGGGCGCCGGAGGAGGCCCCCAGTCGTGCCGCATCACCAGGGAGATCATCTCGTCGGTGATGTCGAGGCGGGCGCGGGCCATTTCCGTGTCGCCGGTCGGGCGCAGGCCGCGGACGTGGGCCGCGCCGGCGTCGGTGCCGGCGTACCCCGCGACGACATCGAGAACGGCGCCGAACTCGATGACACGCAGACCGTGCGGCAGCGGCGCCGCATCGCGCGAACGGCTCAACCGGGCGGCCAGTCCATGTCGCGTCCGGCGAGCAGGTGGAAGTGCAGATGAAAGACGCTCTGGCCCGCGCGCTCTCCGCGGTTCGTCACGAGCCGGTAGCCACCCTCGTCCACTCCGAGCGTCCGCGCGAGTTCCGCGGCCGCCAGGACCAGCCGGCCGGCGAGGTCGGCGTCGGAGGATCGTAGCTCTGCCACGCTCCCGATGTGACGCTTCGGGATCAACAGAACGTGAACCGGGGCCTGCGGAGCGATGTCGCGGAAGGCGAGCCAGTCCTCGCCCTCGGCCAGGTGTTCAGCCGGGATCTCACCCCGGACCAGGCGGCAGAACAGACAGTCCTCTTCTGCTTTCGGCGCTTCGGGTCGTTCGGTCACTTCGTGGATCTCCTCACATGCTCACCGTGGAACCGGCACGCAGGGTGCGTTGCGCCGCGACCGCCAGCGCCGCCACCGCGGCCGTCTCGAAGCGAAGCGTCGTGGGCCCGAGCGATGCCGGATGAAAGCCTGCGCCAACGCAGGCCCCGCGCTCGTCGTCGGTCAGCCCACCTTCGGGTCCGACGAGCATCACCGCCACCTCGTCCGGTGCCCAGCCCTGGAAAACCTCCGAAAGCGGAGGCCCCGCCGAATCCAGAAGCACGGCGATCCGGGCCGGGTCGAGTCTCCCGAGGCGCTCCTCGAGCGACGCCGGCGTCCGGATGTCCGGCAGCCGCGCGCTGCCGGACTGCTTCACCGCCGCCAGCGCGCGACGCTCCGCCTTCTTCCAGAACCCCGACGAGCGCCCGGCGTCGGTCACGGAGGCGGACCGGCGGGTTTCCACCGGGCACAGCCGGCGGAGGCCGAATTCCGTCGCCTTCTCCACGAGCCACAGGGTCGCCTGCTTGTTCGCCACCGGCGGCCACAACTCGACCTCGAGCGGCGGTGGGGCGCTCAGCCGGTGCTCCAGCCGGGCGGTAGCCCCGCGCCCGGTATCGGTGAGCCGGGCCAGCCATAGCTCCCCGGCGGCGTCGGTCAGCCGGACGGCCGAACCGGCCTCGAGGCGCAGAGCTCGCAGGTGAGCGCCCTCGGAATCCGCCAGGGCCACGACCTCTCCCGCTTCCCGCCCGGCAATCCCTTCCGCGAGCAGGATCGGCGCGGTCGAATCGATATCATTGTTCATGGCGCAATTTGTGCAACGGTCCGGACGTAGCGCCAGTTCGACGACGGAACTGCGCGCCCGACGAGGCAACCGGCACGGCCTCGCGGCAAATTCCGATACCGGACGGACGATGACCGTACAGCCAGACAAGCGGGACGCGGCGCAAACCGCCCCGGAACGAGGGCATGGCCTGGCGTCGAGGCCGGTGCTGAAGCGGGCGGAGGCGGAGCGTGAGCCCGGTGCGCACGTCGCCGTGACGGTCCGCCTGCGCATCGGTCGGCAGAACTACGACGGGCAGTCCGAAGGCGTCGGGCTGGAGACGATGGAGCTCCGCCTCGCCGCGGAGGCGACGATGAACGCGATCCATATCGCGATCGGGACGGAACGCTTCCAGCTCGTCGGCATCAAGCGCATGCACGCCTTCGACGCGGACGTGATCCTCGTCGCCCTGCGCGATCGACGGGCCGACGGGCAACGCTACATCGGTGCCGTCCCCGTTCGCTCGACGCTCGTTCACGGGGCCGCGGCGGCGGTCCTCGACGCCACGAATCGCATACTCACGGCGGCGGCGGAGTAGCGCGCCACCAATAGCGCCAGGCGGCCGAAGCCGGTTCAGCGCCTCTCCACCTCCGGAACCCGATCCTCCCGCAGGATGCGCCGGTACTCCTCGGCCGCCGTCCAGCCGTCCTCGCGGTTCGACCGGATCGCGCCGAGCGCGTCGACGAACGCCCGGCCCGGCGCCCCGTCCGCGACGCGGCCGGCCAGGTCGACCGCGCGCGCGGCGTAGCGCAGGACCTGCCGCGTCTCGAGCCCCGCGGGGTCGTCGAAGAACCACCCGCAACTCGTGAACATCCGCATCGCCTCCCGCTGCATTTCGAGGAGCGCCATCGCCGTGCGCCGATCGGCCCCTGCCGCGAGGTGATCGGCTTCCCACGCCCGCCGCGTATCGGCCCCGGGGGGAAGCAACCATTCGATATAGGCGTCGCGCGCGGCCCAGGGATCCCGCAGATGCCGCGATCCCTCCGCTTCGAATACGCCCGCGAGGCGATCTCGGAGAGCGTCGAGGGCGCGGCGCAGGGGGGCGCGCCAGCCGTAGTCCCATCCGTCACCGCCCGTGCCGCAGTCGCACCCGCCGCTCCAGCGCCGCACGCCGTGGGCGCAACTCCACGACGTGCCCTCGGCGACCTCGACCTCCCAGGCCGGCGGGTGAGCCGCCAGGAACTCCGCGTACGTGGTCAGCCGGACCCGGGACTCGCGTTCCAGGAAGTCCAGGGCCCACGCGAGCGCCATCTCACCGTGCCGATGATGATGTCCGTAGCTCTCCCCGTCGGTCGCCAGATGGGCGAGCCGCGGCGCGTCGCCGCGCTCCGCGGCGGCCTCGAGCCCGCGCGCGAAGGCGGCCCCGTCGTGCAGCAGCCCGTCGAACGCCACGCCGCGGGCCAGCACGCCGTCGTAGAAGAAGAGCGCGATGTCGCGTCCCGATGGCAGCCGCTGGCGGTAGGCCCTTCCGGGGGCGACCCCCGCGCCCGCCGCCCGCCATGCGCCTCCCTGCCTGCGGACGCGCGCGGCCTGGTGGGGCGCGAGGATCGTGAACGCGATGCCCTCGGCCGCGACCGCCTCGAGGGTGGGAACGTCGACCGCCGTCTCGGGCAGCCACATGCCCTCGGGCGCGCGGCCGAAGCGGTAGCGGAAGTCGGCGATGCCCCATTTCACCTGCGTCCGCCGATCACGCTCGTTCGCCAGTGGCATGATGAGGTGGCCGTGGGCCTGCGCGATCGCACCGCCGTGGCCGCCGAACCGCGCGCGGCCGCGGATGTCCGAGTCGACGATCGCCCGGTGGACCGCGGGGCGCGCCCGGGCCATCCACGACATGAGCGTCGGACCGACGTTGAAGCTGATCGCCGCGTAATTGTCGAACCGCCGCTCCACCGCCCCGTCCGGGCCGAGGATCTCGGCCGCCGTGTTCGGCGCATAGCATTCGTCGGTGATCCGCTCGTTCCAGTTCGTCCACGGGGCGGCCGACGGTTCGGCTTCGATCACGTCCGTCCAGGGATTCTCCCGGGGCGGTTGGTAGAAGTGCCCGTGAATACAGGCGTAACGCTCATTCACCTCAATCGTCTCTCGAGGTGTCGGGGCGGGCATCGGGTCGAAGGAACACGACCGCGAGGGGCGGGAGGGTGAGGGGCAGCGACCATGGCGCGCCGTGGAACGGCACGTCTTCGGCCACCACCCGCCCCAGGTTTCCTTCGCCGGAGCCGCCGTACAGCTCCGCGTCGCTGTTAAGGACCTCGACCCACGGGCCCGGCGCCAGGACCCCGACGCGGTATCCGTGGCGCGGAACCGGGGCGTAGTTGAACACTGCCAGGACCATCCGGTCGCCCGAGGCGGAGCGCCGCAGGAAGCTGATCACGTTCTGGGTCTGGTCGTCGGGCGCCACCCATTCGAAGCCGCCCGGGTCCGCGTCGAGTTCGTGGAGCGCCGGCTCGGAGCGGTACAACGCGTTGAGGTCCGTCACCCAGCGCAGAACGCCGCCGTGCGACGCCGCGTCGAGCAGGTGCCAGTCGAGGCTGGCGTCGTGGTGCCACTCGGCCGGCTGTCCGAACTCGTCGCCCATGAACAGCAGCTTCTTCCCCGGCTGCGCGAACATGCTGCCGAACAGGAGGCGGAGATTCGCGAACTGCTGCCACGGGTCGCCCGCCATGCGGCGCAGCAGCGAGCCTTTCCCATGCACGACCTCGTCGTGCGAGAAGGCGAGGACGAAGTTCTCGCTCCCCGCATAGAGCTGCCGGAACGTGAGGTCGCTGTGATGGTAGCGGCGATGAATCGGGTCGCGCGCCATGTAGGACAGCATGTCGTGCATCCAGCCCATGTCCCACTTGAGTCCGAACCCGAGGCCGCCGTCGGCGACCGGGCGCGTGACGCCGGGCCACGCCGTTGATTCTTCGGCGATCATCTGGATGTCCGGGAACTGGCGGTAGGCCTCGGAGTTGAGCGTCCGCAGGAAGTCGACCGCCTCCAGGTTCTCGCGTCCGCCATGCACGTTGGGCGACCATTCGCCCGCGGAACGCGAGTAGTCGAGATAGAGCATCGACGCGACGGCGTCGACCCGCAGTCCGTCGGCGTGGTACTCCGCCAGCCAGTAGAGCGCGCTGCTGACCAGGAAGCTCCGCACCTCGTTCCGGCCGTAGTCGAAGATCGAGCTGTCCCAGTCGGGATGGTGCCCCCGCCGCGGGTCGGGGTGCTCGTACAGGTGCGTCCCGTCGAATCGCGCGAGCGCGAACGCGTCCGATGGAAAGTGCGACGGCACCCAGTCGAGGACGACCCCGAGCCCCGCTTCGTGCAGGCGGTCGACGAGGAGTTTGAAGTCCTCCGGTGGCCCGTGCCGGGCGGTCGGCGCGAAGAAGCCTGTGACCTGGTACCCCCACGATCCGTAGAAGGGGTGCTCCATGACCGGAAGGAACTCCACGTGCGTGAACCCGTGCCGCTCCAGGTACGGGGGCAGCCGATCGGCGAGTTCGCGCCACGACAGCGACCGATTCCCTTCTTCGGGGATCCGCGCCCACGAACCGGTGTGCATCTCGTACACGCTCTGGGGCGCGTCGAGGGCGTTTCGGGCGCCTCTTCGTCTCATCCAGTCGCCGTCGGTCCAGGCATACTCGTCCGCGTGGATGACCGACGCCGTGCGCGGAGGGACCTCGGTGCGGCGGGCGAACGGGTCCGCCTTGTCGATCCACTCTCCCGCGCGCGTGAGGATTCGGAACTTGTAGGCCTCGCCCACACGAGCCTGGTCCACCCGACCCTCCCAGATGCCGGACACGCCGCGCGGTTCGAGAGGGGCGGCGCCCGACGTCCAGTGGTTGAAATCGCCCACCACGTGGACTTCGCGGGCGTCGGGCGCCCAGACCGCGAAGTCGCAGCCGGTGTCCGCCGGGTGCGCCCCGAGGTGCTCCCACAGGCGAAAGTGCCGTCCCTCTCCGAACAGGTGGAGGTCGAGATCGGACAGCCGGCTCACGCGTCGTCTCCGGTATCGGAGGGGCGGGCCGCGGCGAGCGCCTCGAGCGCGCGCTCCGCCTCGGGACCGAGCAGGGACTCGAGGGGCCGGTTCAGCCGGCGACGCCAGTTCGGCCGCTCGTGGGTCGTGCCGGGTACGTTCTGTGGGTCGGCCACCCCCGCCAGATCGTCGAGCGACACCAGCACGAGCCCGGCGGGGCTTCGGCCGACCTGCGCCAGCAGCGGCGCGAGCAGCGGGTCGGGACCGTCGGCCTCGCCTTCCCGGGATTCCGGCGCCGTCGTGCCGTGCCGCTCGTCGAGCGCCGCGAAGATGCGGCGCCGTTCCTCGAGCAGCACGCCAGCCTCGTCGCGGTCGCCATCGTCGTCGCCGCCCACGCCGCTGTCGTCCACGTCGCCGTCGCCGTCGCCGTTCGCCAGCAGGCCCAGCGCGACACGCTCGGCGATATCCGTGCCGGCGCGCAGGCCGAGCAGAGGCACCATGTCGTGTGTCTCGAGCGTCGCGACGGCGCCTGGCGGCACGTCGGGCTCTTCGCCGGGCGAGAACCCGAACACCCAGCTTCGCCGCAGCCCGCGATCGTCCATCAGCTCCCGCACGGCCGGAGGCACGGTGCCCAGGTCTTCGCCGACGACCTCGCACTCGGCCCGGTGTGATTCGAGGGCCAGGACGGCGGCGAGTTCCTCCGCGGGATAGCGCACGTAGACTCCGTCGGTGGGCCGCCCGCCGGGCAGCACCCAGTACAGCCGCTGGAGTTGCATCACGTGGTCGATGCGCACCAGGCCGGCCGGGCCCATCGCGTGGCGCAGCGTGGCGCCGAAGTAGGCGTAGCCGTTCTCGCGGATCCGCTCGGGGTGCAGGGGCGGTAGCCCCCAATCCTGCCCGCCGCGGAAGAAGTCGTCGGGCGGCGCCCCGGTCGACACGCCGTCGACGAACAGGGCCCTGTGGCGCCACACGTCGTACCCGTCCGCCGACGTGCCGAGGGGAACGTCCAGGTAGAGCGCGGCGCCCGCGTCAGCGACGGCGTGCCGCATCTGCCGATCGGCCTGCCACTGCGCGAACAGGTGCCGCCGGATGATCCGGCGGTCGAGCGCGTCCTCCGGCGGGCGCCCGGAGCGGGCCGGCTCGGGCCAGGCGCGCCAGTCGGGGCCCCAGGCCTCCCGCGCGGCGCGGAAGCGTGCGTAGTCTCCCGCGGCCGGCCGCGCATCCGCCCAGCGGACGAAATCGGGCTCCCGCGCCCCTCCGGCTTCGAAGAAGCGTTCGGACAGGCGTTCGAGCCGCTCGCGGCGACGCAAACTGAGGGCATCCCACGGCACGCGCGGATCCGCGCGATCGGCCTCGGCCGGGTCGTCTCCTCCCGGTCCGCCCGACGCGCGCTCCCGCAATTCGGCCCAGCCGGGCGCCGCCTCGAGGTCGACGTAGGCGTCGTTCCAGAACAGGCGGCTGGCCGGAGCATACGGAGACGGATCGACCGGCGGCGCGTCGAACGACGCGAGCAGCGGCGTCGTGCCGAACACACGGCCGCCGCGGGCGGACGTGAACTCCAGGGCCTGGCGCAGGGTGCGAAAGTCTCCGACCCCTTCGCCCCGCGCGGTGCGGAGGCCGTAGAGTGGATGGAACAGGCCCCAGCCGCCCTCGATGCCGCCACTCCGCCAGGCGCGAGTCGGCGCGATGACGAGGTGCACCCGTTGGTCTGCGGTTCCCCAGGCGAGCCGGAGCGTATGGTAGCCGATGTCCAGGTCCGGCGGCAGCACGAGCGTCCGGACTTCGAACCGTTCGCCGTCGACCGAGCTCCCTCCCGCCAGCATCAGTTCTTCCACGCGAGCCTCGCCGACGCGCGCACGCCCGCGGTCAGAGACGAGCGTCCAGCGGAGCCGTCCGCGCGCCTTCACCGCCGGGATCCGAAGCGGCACCGTCGTCGCTTCGCCGGGAGCGCCGGCCCGCGCCGGCGGACAGAAGCGGCGCCAGATTTCGTTGCGCCGGGAAGACGCCGCCTCGTCGAGGTCCGCGACGGATTCCACGGGCGCTCCCAGGCGCGCGAGCGCGGCGAGGATCACCTCGGGCGACGCGACCTGGCGGCGGCCGTCGGTGTCCACCCAGGCCGGTTCCAGGCCGTATTGGACGGCCGTATTGATGATCGCGCGAGTCGTTTCGGGGCTCATTCCCGTGAACCTAGCCGGGGCCCGGACGCGGTGGGAGAGTCGGGTCGCGCCGGTCGGTCGATCATGGTATCCTCTTCGCTGACCGGCGCCCGAAGGAGGCCCGACCTCACGTCAGGATTCTACGGAGTACGATGCACACCGACGCGACGACCAAGTCTATGCCGCAGGACCCGTCCTCCCCCGCCCACGACGACGCCCCATCCGTCGAACGACTCTCGATCGACACGATCCGGACCCTCGCGATGGATGCGGTCCAGGCGGCCGACTCCGGGCACCCCGGAACGCCGATGGCGCTGGCGCCGATCGCGTACCTGCTCAGCCGCCGAATGCGGTACGATCCGGCCGATCCGGCCTGGTTCGACCGCGACCGTTTCGTGCTGTCGGCGGGGCACGCCTCGATGCTGCAGTATGGCATGCTCCACCTCAGCGGCTACGACGTGACCCTCGAAGACATCCGCAATTTTCGCCAGCTCGGAAGCCGCACGCCCGGTCATCCGGAGCATGGGCATACGCCGGGCGTCGAGACGACGACCGGCCCCCTCGGCCAGGGGCTGATGAACGCCGTCGGCATGGCGATGGCGGAGGCGCATCTCGCCGCCGTATACAATCGGGCGGATCAGCGGGTGGTGGATCACCACACGTACGTGATCTGCAGCGACGGCGACCTGATGGAGGGCGCCTCGCACGAGGCCGCCTCCCTCGCCGGGCATCTCGGGCTCGGCAAGCTGACCGTGTTCTTCGACGACAATCATATCACGATCGACGGCGACACCGACCAGGCCTGGTCCGACGACGTGCCCGCGCGCTTCGGCGCCTACGGATGGCACGTGATCGACCTCGGCGATGCGGCCAACGACCTGCCGGCCCTCGCCGCGGCGATCGAGGAGGCGCGCGGAGTGGAGGATCGCCCGTCCCTCCTCGTCGTTCGATCGCACATCGGCTTCGGTTCGCCGCACAAGCAGGACAAGGCGGCCGCGCACGGCTCGCCGCTCGGCGAGGAAGAGATCGTGCTGACCAAGAAGGCGTACGGGTGGCCCTCGGATGAGAAATTCCTCGTCCCGGATCGCGTGCGCCGCCACATGGGCGAGGCCGTCGATCGAGGCGCGCGCGCCCACGCCGAGTGGGACGAGAAGTGGGAGGCGTACGCGGCCGCCCACCCGGACCTCGCGGCCGAGCTGCGTCTCGCCATCGCCAACGAACTGCCCGAAGGCTGGGACGCCGACCTGCCGGAGTTCGCTCCGGGCGACGCGCCGCTCGCCACGCGGCAGGCTTCGGGCAAGGCGCTCGAGACGATCGCCGCGCGGCTGCCGCGCCTGGTGGGCGGGAGCGCCGACCTCGCGGGCTCCAACAACACGCTCCTCTCGTTCTCCGGCACCTTCGCGGCGGGCGCGTACGAGAACCGGAACATCTATTGGGGAATCCGCGAGCACGTGATGTGCTCCGCCGCCAACGGCATGGTACTGCACGGCGGCCTGCGACCGTACGTCGCGACTTTCCTCGTATTCACGGACTACGCACGCCCGGCCATCCGGCTCGCCGCCCTCATGGAGCAGCCCGTCATCTACGTGATGACGCACGACTCGATCGGCCTCGGCGAGGACGGCCCGACCCACCAGCCCGTAGAGCACCTCGCGGCCCTGCGCGCCATCCCCGGTCTCGCGGTCATTCGGCCGGCGGACGCCGCCGAAACGGTCGACGCCTGGCGCACCGCGGTCGAGCGGACCGAGGGCCCGACGCTGCTCGCCCTCACGCGCCAGAAGGTGCCGAATCTCGACCACGACACGCCCGATTCGAGCGGGCGGGCGACGGGACAAACGGGTCTGGCGAGGGGGGGGTACATCCTCGCGAAGGAGAGGGGCGAGCGGCCCGACGTGCTTCTCCTCGCCACGGGCTCCGAGATACAGCTCGCGGTGGCGGCCCGCGAGGCGCTCGCGGACACCGGCATCGACGCGCGGGTCGTAAGCCTTCCCTGCTGGGAGCTGTTCCGGGCCCAGGACGAGAGCTACCGAGACGCCGTGCTCCCGCCGGACGTCACGGCGCGCGTCGCCGTCGAGGCCGGCATCGCCATGGGCTGGGCGGAGTTCATCGGGGCGCGGGGCGGCTTCGTCGGGATGACGGGCTTCGGAGCGAGCGCGCCCGCGGAGGAACTGTTCGAACACTTCGGGATCACCGCCGAGGCCGTCGCGCGAGAAGCGGTACGTGTCGTGGAGGCCGGCTGACACATGCGCATCGCGATCGGGTCCGACCACGCGGGCTATGGCTACAAGGCGACGCTCGTCCCGGAGCTCGAGGCCGCGGGCCACGAGGTGCTCGACGAAGGTACGTTCGGGACGGAACCGGTCGACTACCCGGACTTCGCGGCGGCCGTCGCGGACCGCGTGGCGAGCGGCGAGGCCGAACGTGGAGTCCTCATCTGCGGGAGCGCCGTCGGGGTCTGCATCGTCGCGAACAAAGTGCCTGGCATCCGCGCCGGCGTCTGCCACGACACGTATTCGGCACATCAGTGCGTCGAGCACGATGACGCCAACGTCCTGTGCCTGGGCGAGCGGGTCATAGGCATCGCGCTCGCCCGCGAACTCGTGGCTACCTTCCTCGCCGCCCGATTCACGGGCGAGGAACGCCATCAGCGCCGACTCGATAAACTCAAAGCGGTCGAACGCCGCCATCTTCGTACGGACGGATTGAACGAATGAACCCGCTGGTCGAACTTCTGCAGCATGGCCAGAGTTACTGGCTCGACAACCTCTCGCGCGAACTGATCCGGGGCGGTGAACTGCGGAGGCGCGTAGAGGAAGAGGGCCTGCGCGGCGTCACGTCCAACCCGGCCATCTTCCACAAGGCGATCTCGAAGGGCGACGCCTACGACGAGGAGATCGCCTCGCTCGTCGCCGACGGGGCGTCGGTGGGGCAGATCTACGAACGCCTCGTCGTCACGGACATCCGCGAGGCGTGCGACATCCTGCGGCCCGTCTTCGATTCCTCCGACGGACTCGACGGCTACGTCTCGCTCGAGGTATCCCCGCGGCTCGTCCACGATACGGACGGGTCCATCGCGGAGGGCCGCCGGCTGTGGGCGGCCGTCGATCGGCCGAATCTGATGATCAAGATCCCGGGGACGGCGGCGGGCGTACCCGCGATCGAGGAGCTCCTGTACGAGGGCATCAACGTCAACGTAACGCTGCTGTTCGACGTCCCCGCCTACGACGAAGTAGCGCGGGCGCACCTTCGCGCGCTCCATCGGCGTTCGGACGAGGGGCGTCCTTTGGCCGGCGTGGCGAGTGTCGCGAGTTTCTTCCTGAGCCGCATCGACGTGCTCGTCGACAGCCTGGTGGGGCATCGGATCGACGCCCGGCTCGACGCTGGTGGACCGGCGCGGCTGCTCGGCACGGCGGCGATCGCGAGCGCGAAGCTCGCCTATCGCTCCTTCGAGGAGCACTACGCCGGCGCGGCGTGGGACGAATTGTCGGCGGCGGGCGCCAGCGTTCAGCGGCTCCTGTGGGCGAGCACCAGCACGAAGAACCCGCTGTACGATCCGGTCCGCTACGTGGAGCCGCTCATCGGTCCCGACACCGTGAACACGATGCCGGAAGTGACGATCGAAGCGTTCGCCGCCTACGGGACCGTCGAAGCGGATACGATCCGCCACGACGTGGAGGGCGCGACCGCGGTGTTCGAGGCGCTCGACG
Organism: Gemmatimonadota bacterium; assembly: GCA_051004775.1. Lineage (GTDB taxonomy): Bacteria > Gemmatimonadota > Gemmatimonadetes > Palauibacterales > Palauibacteraceae > JARFPW01. The sequence continues at coordinate 3,270 of JBPCJZ010000151.1, read as the reverse complement.
CCCTGGGGATCGACATGGTCTCGGTCGCCGCACAGCTCGTGAACGAAGGCGCGGAGAAGTTCATCGGGCCGTTCGATGCCCTGCTCGCCGGCCTCGCCCGCCGTCGCCTGGAGATCACCGGCGAAGCCGCTCGTATGCGCCTGTCCGAGGCGGCGGAAGCGGCCCTCTCCTCGTCGCTCGCCGACGCGCTCCTCGAGATGCGGTTTGCACGACGGCTCCTCGCGGGGGACGCGTCGCTGTGGGCGGACGACGGCGAGACGCGCGACCTGGTCCTGCAGCGTCTCGGGTGGCTCCACGCGGCCGACATGCCCGCCACACGGATCGACGAACTCGACCGGATCGCGAGCGAGGCCGCCGGCGACGGGATGACCCACGTGGTGGTTCTCGGCATGGGCGGCAGCAGCCTCGCGGCGGCGGTGGTGGCCGAGGGCCTGCCCGCCGTGCCCGGCCGGCCGGAACTGCTCGTGCTGGACGATATCGACCCCGTTTCCGTCCGAGCGGTGGAAGCGGAGATCGACCCGACACGGACCCTGTTCCTCGTGGCGAGCAAGTCCGGCTCGACCGTCGAGACCCTGTCTCTGTTCCGGCATTTCCACGCGGCCGTCCAGGCGGCCGGCGTGGAGAACCCCGGGACGCGGTTCATCGCGCTCTCGGACCCCGGAACGCCGCTGGTGCGGCTGGCTCACGATCTGAACTTCCGCGGCGTCGTCGAGACCCCCGCGGACGTCGGTGGACGCTTCTCCGCTCTCACGCCCTTCGGCCTGCTTCCGGCGGCGCTGGCCGGACACGACGTACGCGGCATGCTCGCATCGGCGCGCCGGATGCTTCTCGCCAGCAGCGCCAGGGCACCCCTCTCCGAGAATCCGGCTCTCGGGCTCGGAGTTCGCCTCGGCGCGCTCGCGCGGGACGGCCGGGACAAGCTCACGATCACCACGACGCCGCGGTTGCGGACGTTCGCCGCGTGGCTCGAACAACTGGTCGCGGAGTCCACCGGGAAAGAGGGAGGCGGGATCGTCCCGGTGATCGAGGAACCCCGGCGACCGACGGCCGATTACGCCGCGGATCGCGTGTTCCTCGACGTGTCGCTCACCGGAGACGAGTCGCCGGCCGGCGCGGCCGAAAGCGAGAGCGGCTCCGCCCGGCTCGACGCGCTCGCCGAGGCCGGGCATCCGGTCATCCGGATCGAGCTGCCCGACATCGGCGAACTCGGCGGGGAGTTCCTTCGGTGGGAGCTGGCGGTAGCCGCCGCCGGAGCTCTGCTGGACGTCAATCCGTTCGACGAGCCCGACGTGAACGAGGCGAAGCGCCGGGCGCGCGAACTGCTCGAAGGAGGCGACGAACCTGGCGGGAGCACGGACGCGCCGCAGGCGGCCGAGGGCGGCCTCGAGCTCTACATGGACCCCGCGTCCAACGGCCACGGCGACGTGGGTGAGCGGCTTCGGGCCTGGATAGACACCGTGGATCCCGAGGCCTACGTGGCCGTGCTCGCCTACTTCGCTGACTCCACCGAACGGGACCGGCTGGCCGCGCGTCTCCGTGCGGCGATCGGCGCGCGCACGGGCGCCGCGACGACCCTCGGATACGGCCCGCGCTACCTCCACTCGACCGGCCAGCTACACAAGGGTGGCCGACCCGGCGGCGCCTACCTGGTGCTGACGGGCGATGCGACGGAAGATGTCCCCGTGCCCGGTTCCGACTATGGCCTGGCCGAACTGCAGCGCGCCCAGGCCCTGGGCGACGCCGCAGCCCTTCGCGAACGTGGCCGTTCCGTCGCCCGCGTGAATCTCGGCTGGTACGTTGACGAAGGGCTCGGCCGACTCGCGCGGATCTTCGAGGGGGAAGACGCCGGCGTCACATGACGTTCGCCGTGGCGTCGACTTCCCGGCTCCGCGCGGACTTCCCGGCGCTCGAACGGCGTCACGCCGGACACCCGGTCGCGTACTTCGACGGACCCGGGGGAACGCAGGTCCCCGCGGCGGTCGCCCACGCCGTTCACGACCATCTCCTCGCCCACAACGCAAACGCCGGCTGGCAGTTTCCAACCAGCCTCGAGAGCGCCCACGTGGCGGTCGCGGCCCGTCGAGCGGCGGCGGACTTCGTGGGCGGTCTCCCCGAAGGCGTCGTGTTCGGGCCGAACATGACTTCGCTGACCTGGATGTTCGCCCGGGCTCTCACCCGGGCGCTGGCGCCGGGCGACGAGATCGTCCTCACCCGCCTCGACCACCGCGCGAACGTCGACCCCTGGCGCCGGATGGCCGAGGCGCGCGACCTCGTGGTCCGAACCGTCCCGTTCGGGTCGGACGGCTACCTGGAGGATGACCACATGGCGGCGGCGATCGGAAAGCGCACGCGGGTCGTCGCCGTGACCGCGGCCGCGAACGCGATCGGGAGCGTCGTCGACGTCGCCGCCGTCGCGGCGGCCGCGCGGGCCGTCGGCGCGCTGGTGTACGTGGACGCCGTGCATTCGGCCGCGCACCTGCGAACCGACGTCGCCCGGCTCGGCTGCGACGCGCTCGTGTGCTCGCCGTACAAGTTCTACGGGCCGCACGCCGGTGTCCTGTGGGCAAAGCCGGACCTGCTCGCGCGCCTCGCCCCGCAGCGGCTCGGGCCGGCGCCCGCCGACGGTCCCCCGGCGTGGGAATCGGGCACGCCCGCCTACGAGGCGATGGCGGGAACCACGGCGGCCATCGACTGGCTCGCCGGCCTGGCGGAGCCGGCCGATGCCGAGGTCGGGACGCCGGCGTCGGCCTCGCGCGAGGCGCCGGCGCCCGAGGCGGCGGCGCGATCGGAGCGCCTGGACGCGACGTTTGCCGCCCTGCACGAGCGCTCCCACAATCTCACGGTTCGCCTGTGGGACGGGCTCGCCGCGCTGGAAGGTGTTCGCCTCTTCGGGCCGGTCCCCTCCGATCCGCGCACGCCGACCGTCGCCTTCGCGGTCCGCGGCACGGACGCCGCGGGCGTGGCGCGCCACCTGGCCGAGCGGTTCGGTGTCTTCGTGTCACACGGCAACTTCTACGCGCCCGATGTCCTCACCGATCTCGGGATCGAAGACCCGGGCGGCCTGGTTCGAGCGGGCTGCGCGTGCTACACGACGGGGGAGGAAGTCGACCGGCTGGTCGCCGGCGTCAGCGACCTGCTCTAGCTGGTCGCTGAAGAACTGTGGTGGGTCGCGCGAGTGGCGCTTACGCGGCTCAGGGCAGGAACGACGACGAGTCGTAGCAGCGCTACGGCGAGGAGGAGAGACGAACGATCAGATGCGTAACCGCCACT
>JBPCJZ010000150.1:0-6142 GCA_051004775.1 Gemmatimonadota bacterium | reverse complement strand
GTCGAGGATGCGCGGGCGAGGCGTCCACGGCGTGACCGGGCTCACGAGCAGGAGGCCCGCGACCGGGATCCGCCGGGCGAGGGAAAGGGCGAGCGAGGCGCCGGCCGAGTGCCCGCCGACCAGGGGCCGCTCCACCCCGACGGCCTCGACGATCGCGACCAGCCGATCCGTCTCCGCGGCGAGCGAGAAATCCGCGTCCGCGTACGGACGGGAGGCGCCCCGACCCAGGAGATCGGGCACGATCACCCGGTGGTCGCCCGCGAGCCCCTCGGCCACGCGGATCCACTCGGAATGATCGGCGCTGATCCCATGGACGAGGAGGACGGGAGGGCCGTCCCCGAGGATCCGCACGGAGACCGTTCCGCCGCGGAGCGGGAGGTCGAATGGCTCTTGTGCGCCGGTAGCGGTCACTGTCTCTTTGTCCCTCGCATCGGGTGCCGGATGTCGGCAGGTCGCAGGAATGCCGTCATTCCCCCAATATTCTCCTTGACCGCACGGCGCGCGGCGGCCATGTTCGGCGCGACTCGTGAACTATTTCACAAACCAGCCCCGACACCATGCAGCAGGCATATCTCGGCATCGCGATCCTGTTCGCGGTCGGCCTCCTGAACGCGGCATTCATGCTGGGTCTGTCGCACCTGGTCAGCGTGCGGCGGCCGACGCCCGCCAAGGTCGCGGCCTACGAGTCCGGCATCAGCCCGCTCGGCGATACGCGGGAACGGTTTTCGGTCAAGTTCTACATCGTCGCGATGCTGTTCATCATCTTCGACATCGAAACGATCTTCTTTCTACCGTGGGCCGCGATTTTCCGCGAGCTGGGACTGTTCGGCCTCATCGAGATGCTGGTCTTCATGTCGGTGCTGGCGGCCGGACTCGCCTACGCGTGGAAGAAGGGTACGCTGGAATGGGACTGACGTCATGAACGAACCGGTCATGAACGAACCCCGCACGCTGCCGCTCGCGCAGGGTGAGGACGGAATGTACGACACGGGCGTCCCGCGCTCGTGGATGACGACCCGGGTCGACTACATCGTCAACTGGTCGCGGCGCAATTCCATCTGGCCGATGCCGTTCGGAACGGCGTGCTGCGCCATCGAGATGATGGCCGCGGCGGCCTCCAAGTACGACATCGCGCGCTTCGGCATGGAGCGCATGTCGTTCAGCCCGCGCCAGGCGGACCTGATGATCGTCGCGGGCCGCGTCTCCTACAAACTGGCCCCGGTGCTGCGCCGGATCTGGGACCAGATGCCCCAGCCGAAGTGGTGCATCTCGATGGGCGCGTGCGCGAGTTCCGGCGGCATGTTCGACAACTACACGATCGTCCAGGGGATCGATCAGATCATCCCGGTCGACGTCTACGTGCCGGGCTGTCCGCCGCGCCCCGAAGGCCTGATCTACGCGCTCATGATGGTGCAGGAGAAGATCAAGGGGGAGTCGCTGATGAACCCGTTGATCCGCGCGGAGAGCCCCGACTCGGTCGGGAAGCCGAACCTGCCGCCCGAGGCGATCGAACTCGTCGCGCAGCCCTTCGGCAACTCGACCCGGCAGAACCGGGTCAGCGGCATGGAGCGCACCTCGGCTGTCGACCGGCCGCGTGACCGAATCGAACGCCTGATCGAGCACCGGGGCTGACGCGGATGGCCGACACCGCAGTCCGGGGAACGAAGCCGACCCTCGTCGCGGGCGCCGCGCGCCCGGCAACGGTCGACGACGCGCCCTCGCTCGCCGCGCTCGAGAAGCGGGCGGGCAAGTCCGTCCGGGCGACCGCCATCGACTCCGCCGGCGTGCCGGTCGCAACCGTCGATCCGGGCGCCGTGCGCGACCTCCTCGCCTGGCTCCGTTCCGACGCGAAGCAGTCCTACGACTTCCTCGTCGACGTGATGGGCGTCGACCGCGGGGGCGGCCGGCCGATCGAGGTGTGGTACCAGCTGTGGTCGAACGCCCACGGCCGGCAGCTCCGCATCGTGTGCCCGCTGCCGCACGAGGATCTGACGGTGCCGAGCGTCGTCGACATCTGGAAGAGCGCCGACTGGCTCGAGCGCGAGGTCTACGACCTGTTCGGCGTCACGTTCACGGGGCACCCGGACCTGCGCCGCATCCTGATGCCGCAGAATTACGACGAGGGCTTTCCGCTCCGTAAGGACTTTCCGCTGCGCGGCCGGTTCGGGCGCGCCGAACAGGTGCGCCGTTCGCTCAACCGCGGTATCGAAGACGTCTACGCGCGCGAGGAGCTCGCGATGGTCGGCCTGCTCGAGGCCGATGGCGTCGTCGAGGTGGACCTCGAGGGAGCGGCCGTGATCGACGTGCCGCACGACATGGACGTGAGCGACGTCGCGGACGGGCTCGAGGGCGGGCGCATGCTGGTCAACTTCGGTCCTCAGCACCCCGCGACGCACGGTGTGCTGCGACTCGTCCTGTCGCTGAACGGGGAAACGGTCGAGCGCTGCATCCCGCATCTCGGCTACCTGCATACCGGCTTCGAGAAGACGTGCGAGTACCGCGATTGGAACCAGGTCATCCCGTACACGGACCGCATGGACTACCTCGCGCCGATGATCTACAACGTCGGCTACGCGCTCGCCGTCGAAAGCCTGCTGGACGTCGAGATCACGCCGCGCTGCCGCGTCCTCCGGGTGCTCCTGTCGGAGATGAACCGCATCCTCGGCCACCTGCTGTGGCTGGGCACGACCGCGATCGACCTGGGCGCCTTCACCGTGTTCCTCTACACGTTCCAGGAGCGCGAGAAGATCTACAACCTGCACGAGGCCTACTGCGGCGCGCGCCTCACGACGTCGGTGACGCGAATCGGCGGCATGCTGGCCGACCTGCCGCGCGGTTGGACGGCGGCCTGCGCCAACTTCGCCGAGGGGCTCGACGCCGTGCTCGACGAGTGCGAGCAGCTCCTGACGAACAACAGCATCTGGCTCGCGCGCACGATCGACGTCGGCGTGATCGATGGCCCGACCGCGGTGAACTTCGGCCTGACCGGGGCGAACCTGCGGGCGAGCGGCGTCGCCTACGACGTCCGCAAGGCGCGGCCGTACCTCGGGTACGACGAGTACGAGTTTGACGTGCCGGTCGGCCAGCACGGCGACACCTACGACCGCTACCTCGTGCGCGTCGAGGAGATGCGGCAGAGCGTGCGGATCATGCGACAGGCGCTCGAGCGGCTGCCCGACGGGCCGGTCAACGTCGACGACCCCACCGTCATCCTCCCCCCCAAGAGCGAATCGATGGCGAGCATCGACTCGATGATCGCGCACTTCAAGCTGGTCATGGAAGGCGTCCAGGTCCCGGCCGGCGACACCTGGTACTCGATCGAGGGCGCCAAGGGCGAGCTCGGCTTCGGGATCGTGTCCGACGGCGGCTCGAAGCCCGTGCGCTGCCGGTTCCGCGCCCCGTCGTTCGTGAACCTGGGCGCGCTGTCCTACCTCGTGGAGGGCGGACTGGTCGCCGACGTGATCGCGGTGAATGCATCCCTCGACATCGTACTGGGCGAGATCGACAGATGAGCGATTCGAAGAAGCCGAAGAACTCGCTGCCGATGATCGAGGGCGGGCGGGATATTCACCCTGCGGTGGTCAGCGCGCAGGCGTTCCAGGTGGCGAAGCTCCGGCCGGTCAAGACGCTGTTCGACGACGCGGAAGGGAAGGACCGGCTCGCCAAGGCGATCAGCCGCTATCCCGAGAAGAAGGCGGCGCTCCTCCCGATGCTCGGCTACGCGCAGGAGCGCAACGGGTGGGTCTCGCCCGGATCGATGGTCGAGATCGCCGGGGCGCTCGACCTGACGCCCGCCTACGTCCAGTCGGTGGCGACGTTCTATACGATGTACAACAAGCATCCGACCGGGAAGCACATCATCCAGGTGTGCACCTGCGTCGCCTGCCACATCTGCGGCGCGATGGACGTGTTCGAGAAGTTCCTCGAGACGGTCGGAACGCGCGCGGGTGAGACGTCGAAGGACGGGAAGTTCATGGTGATGGAGGCCGAATGCCTCGGCGCCTGCGGGTTCGCGACCGCGGTTCAGGTGAACGACCGCTACTTCGAGAACGTCACGCCCGACACCGTGGCCGACGTCATCGCGGCGCTTCAGGAGGGCGGCGAGTAGATGGGCTATCCGTATTCGCATCCCATCGAGGCGGGCACGATCCTGTCGCGCCACTTCGGCGACGAGACGGCGCGGCGCCTCGAGTCGTGGAAGGAGATGGGCGGCTACGAGGGCCTGGAGAAGGCCGTGACGATGGACGCCCCCGCGATCGTCGAGATCGTCAAGGACTCCGGGCTGCGCGGGCGCGGCGGCGCCGGCTTCCCGACCGGGCTCAAGTGGAGCTTCATGCCACAGGAGCCAAACGGCCCCCATTACTTGTGTTGCAACGCCGATGAAAGCGAGCCGGGCGCGTTCAAGGACCGCGAGATCCTGCGCTGGATCCCGCACCTGTTGATCGAGGGCTGCCTGATCGCGGCGCGGGCGATCCGCGCGCAGCACGTCTACATCTACGTGCGCGGCGAGTACTTCCCGTACACGAAGATCCTGAACGGCGCGGTCGTCGAGGCCTACGAGGCCGGGCTCATCGGCAAGAACATCCTCGGCAGCGGCTGGGACTGCGACCTGACCGTGCACATCGGGGCGGGCGCCTACATCGCCGGCGAAGAGACGGGGCTCATGAGTTCGCTCGTCGGCGGGCGCGCGGAGCCGCGGGTGAAGCCGCCGTTCCCGGCCCAGTCGGGCATCTTCGGGCGGCCGACCACGGTCAACAACGTCGAGACGCTCGCCGCCGTGCCGATGATCCTCACCGAGGGCGCGGACTGGTACCGCCAGTGGGGAACCGACAAGAGCCCCGGCACGAAGTTGTGGTGCTGCTCCGGCCACCTCGAGCGGCCCGGTACGTACGAGATCCCGCTCGGCGTGCCGCTGAAGGATATCATCTACGACGTCTGCGGCGGCGTGCCGAACGGGAAGCGCATCAAGGCGGTCATCCCCGGCGGCTCTTCGACGGCGCTCCTCAAGCCCGACGAACTCGATTGTCCCTCCACGTACGAGGGGCTGCAGGAGGCGGGCTCGTCCCTCGGCACCGCCTCGCCCATCGTGATGGACCAGGACACGAACATCGTCCAGGCGATCCGGCGCACGGCCGAGTTCTACGCCCACGAGTCGTGCGGACAGTGCGTGCAGTGCCGCGAGGGAACGGCCTGGGTCGCCAAGATCCTGTACCGCATCGAGACGGGCGAGGGGCGGCTGAAGGACATCGACACGCTATATGATCTGTGCGAACAACTGACCGGCCGGACGATCTGCGTGCTGGCCGACAGCGTGGTGTTTCCCCTCCGTTCGTCGCTCGACAAGTTCCGGGCCGACTACGAGGCACTGATCCGGGGCCCGGCATGGACGACGTGAGCCGCGTGAACCAGGCGATCCGCATGAACGCGAAAGAAGCCAGGCGACCGGCGCGATGAGCGAAGCCGAGACGAAGACCGTCACGCTGACGGTGGACGGGGTCGAGGTCACGGTGCCCGCAGGCACGCCCGTGATCCAGGCCGCCGAGCGCGCCGGCGTCGTCGTGCCGCGCTATTGCTACCACCCGGGGATCCCGAGCCGTCCGGCGCAGTGCCGCATGTGCCTGGTCGAGATCGAGGGCCAGCCGAAGCTCCAGCCCTCCTGCGTGATGGTGTCGCAGGACGGCATGGTGGTGCGCACGCAGGGCGAGTCGGAGGAGGTGCGCGTCGCGCAGGAAGCGGTCATCGAGTTCCTGCTGATCAACCACCCGCTCGACTGCCCGATCTGCGACGCGGCGGGCCAGTGCATGCTGCAGGACTACGCCTACGAGACGGGGCAGCTCCAGAGCCGGTTCGAGGAGGCCAAGCTCGTGCTCGGCCGCGACCGGATCGCCGAGGACATCCTCTACTTCGCCGACCGGTGCATCATCTGCACACGCTGCGTCCGCTTCATGGACGAGGTGGCCGGCGAGAACTCGCTCATCGTCGCGCAGCGCGGGCACAAGGCCTACATCGACACGTTCCCGGGGAAGGATCTCGACCATCCGTTCCGCGGCAACATCGTCGACATCTGTCCGGTGGGCGCGCTCGTGCACGAGGACTTCGTGTTCAAGGCGCGCGCGTGGGACATGGACACGGCGCCCGGCGT
>JBPCJZ010000149.1:0-4397 GCA_051004775.1 Gemmatimonadota bacterium | reverse complement strand
CCGAGCAGCGGCACGCGCATCTCGAGGTTCATCAGGGCGAGCCGGCTCCCGAACAACTGGTCGAACACCGGGCAGGTGCCCTCGGAGCTGATGTCGTCCTCGCACTCCTCGAAGCCGAACGAACTGTCGTTGTACCCCCGGACGAGGCTGCCGAAGCCGAGATACAGGTCGTTCAGCCGCCCGTCTTCCGCGTCGCCGCCATAGCGGCCGAAGTGCAGCGCCCGCCCGGCGAAGGTCACCGGGCTGAACGGCATGACGTACTTGCGGAAGTCGCCGAGCACGTTGTTGTACTGGAGATCGCCGAGCCGAGGCGAGAGCTCGACGCGGTACCGCTGGCCGAGGATCGGGCCCGTGCCGCCGAACAGGGTGTTGTCGTATACGAGCGCCGCGGTCCCCAGACCCAGGTTGAGCGACGGGGGCGCATCGAGATCCCGGCTGTCCTCGGCCAGGAGCTGGCCGGTCACCGGATCGAAAACGAACGACCGCTCCTCGAAGGCGAAATCGATGTTCTGATAACCGATCGCGCCCTCGGCCCGGAAGTTCCGGTTGAACGGATAGGTCACGCCGCCGACGAGCTGGCGGCTGATCTGCCACTGCAGCAGCTGGCGCTCCTCCACCAGTTCAGGCTGCGGCGGGAAGGCGCGGATGCCGATGCTGCGGGTGACGTACGGGATCTGGCCGCCCTCGACGCTCCAGTTCCACCGCGTCCGCCGGTTCTCGTAGGCCGCGAGAAGCGTCGAAGAGCGCAGCAGGCTGCCGTTGGACGTATTGATGTTGCCGATCGCACTCAGGTTGCGGTTCCCCAGCATGTCGCTGAAGTACATCGAAATGCCGCCGGCGAACACGGTCCCGAACCGGTCCACGCCGCCTCCGACCTGCGGCTGGCTGACGTAGTCGAGCGTCAGCCCTGCCTGATAATCGCGATGATCGAAGGTCAGTTTTTCGGGCAATCCCAGCTCGGGCTCCTCAAGCAGCGTGTTGAGGAGACCCGGACTACGGTCTTTGGGCGGCAACAAGCCGGGGCTGACGCCGGCGATCGCCGGCGCGATGGGCGTCCCCGCCATGTCGGCCGGATCGGAGATCGAGTAGAGGTCGTAGTCGCCGAGCTGAAAGGCGGTATAGACCAGCCGGTTCCCGGAGGAGGCCACCGCGATCGCCGGGCTGAGGGCCGTGATGCCGCTGACCCCGGTGTAGAGGTTCGTAACCTTGTAGAGATTGCCGCCCGCGAACTCGTAGCGGTAGACATTACTGATCCCGCTCACGTCCGTCACGAAGTACAGGCTCTGCGAGTCGGCGGCCCACTGCGGATCGATGTGCTTGCCCTTACCGAAGGCGGGGAGCGGCAGGATCTCGTTGTCGCGCTCGATTTCGATCAGCCCGATGCGGTAGCTACCGTACTCGAGGGTCGACAGGTCCGTCGTGAACCGGTCGGTCACGAAAGCGATCGTCGCCCCGTCGGGAGACCATGCCGGCTGGAGGTCCGAGTACAGGTCGTTGGTCAGCCGCTCGAGCCGCTCGGTCTCGAGATCGACGACGAACAGGTCCGTGTACCCGTCGACTACCGCCGCGAACACGATGCGGCGGCCGTCGGGAGAGTAAGACGGCGTGTAGATCTCGCCGAGCTCTTCGAACGCGATTTCCTGCAGCTTGTCGCCGTTGTCGGGGTCGACGATCGTGATCGCCGGTTTCCCCTTGATGATCGTCGCGAAGGCGAAACCACGGCCGTCGGGACGCCACGCGCCCGACGAGTTGATGAACTGCAGACTCTCGAAGTGGGGATCGGTCGCGGTCTTGGTCAGACGGCGCTGGATCTCGCCCGTCTCGGCGTCGGCGATGAACAGCTCGATCGAGAACAGGCTCTTCTCCGACAGGAACGCGACGCGGCTGCCGTCCGGGCTGAGCGCGGGTCCAAGATTCAGGCCGCCGCTCCCCTTCCGGGACGAAAGGAGTTCCTTGCCGACCGTGTTCTGGGCCCGTAGCGTCTCGGCCGCCCGCTCCTCGAGCGCATCCTCGTCGATCTCCTGCTTTCCTTCCCGCTTTTCCTGCTCCTTCTTCTCCTTGCGCACCGCGGGGTCCGCCTCGTACTCCAGCGGAATCGCCACGGCGACCCTTTCAGCGGCGACGTCGGAGTAGGACTCGATGATCGCCTGGTGCCATTCGGCGGTGAACGCGTCGATGTTGGTCTGCAGCACCGTCTCGATCGCCGCCTGGGGATTCCCCGAGCGCCCCGCCACCTTGAGGATCTTTCCAATCGATTCGTCGCCATAGTTGCCGGCGACGTAGGCCCAGAAGGCCTGTCCCCAGCGATACGGAAAGTACTTGCGGGAGTTCAGCTTCCCGAGCGTGGGCAGCCGGCACCCGCAGGCGGCGGCGTCGCGCATCCACATCGCGGTGTGAGGGTCGACGGCGCCGACCGACAGGTACTCGGCCATCCCTTCGATGAACCACAGCGGCAGGGACAGGGCAGTCGGCGCGCGGAATCCGAGGCCTCCTCCTCCACCTACGCTGGTCATGTCGAACTGGAACGCGTGGACGAGCTCGTGGCCGATGACGTGATCGGATTCCTTCAGAGGCCCCGCGAGCGGCAGCACGATGCGCCGCTTGAGGACTTCGGTGACGCCGCCCGTGGATTCACCGATCTCGCCGAAAATGGCGTTCGTCTGCTCGAAGTCGGGATGGTTCGTGTACAGAATCAGCGCCTGGCGGCCGCGCAGCTGATGGTCGAGCAGCCGGGAGAGCCGGGCGTACCAGCGCTCGGCCATCCGGCCCGCTTCCTCGACGATTTCGGCCCCGTCTTCGTAATAGTAGATGTCGAAGTGTTCGGTCTCGAGCACCTCGAAGTCGAAAGTGTCGTACTGGACCTTGTTACGGCCGAAGTACTGGGCTTCTGCTGCGGTTGGAACCAGGCACGACGCGATGAACAGGCCAGCCGCGAAGAACCGAGCCGCCGGAGCGCCGGCGGACCACCATGAACGAACGAACATTCGAAATTGTCTCCCTCGGCGCTGAATCGGATGACTGCTCACGCGTCTGAGAAAACGCGGCAGCCGCATCGGCCGTTCCGTGTTCTCGAATTACCCGCCTGTGGAGCGCGGGTTCTACGGGTGCGCCGGGGAACGATCCCTCACGGATCGCAGGGCCGCAGGATTCCATCGTAGTGCTCCAGCGCCAGTCGTGTCTCCTGCTCCGTCTGGTAGGGCCCGATGAGCACCCGGATGACCCCCTCTTCCCGGCGCTGACGAACCGTTTCGCCCCGCGCTTCGAGACGCCGCTGCATCTCGGATGCGTTCCGCGGTTCGCTGTAGGCGGCCACCTGGACGAGCGTGCAACGAGCGGGGATCACGGTCTCGGTCCGTTCCGTCCGCGCGGGAGGCTCCGCTACGCCCTGCAGGACCTCGATGCGGACGCGGGCCGTGCCCGACCCGATCATCCCGAGTTCCCGGGCCGCCGCGCGGGACACGTCCAGCACCCTGCCCCGGGCGAAAGGTCCCCGATCGTTGATCCGCACCTGCGTCTGCTTGCCGTTGTCGACGTTGACGACGCGGACGCGGGCTCCGAAGGGGAGCTCGCGGTGCGCGGCCGTCAGTGCCTCCATGTCGTAGACCTCGCCCGAGGCGGTTCGATTCCCGTGGAACCCGGGACCGTACCACGAGGCTTCTCCCTCCTCGTACCAGCCCCTGTCTACGGAACGCATCGCCGGCGCCGCCGTCCTGGGGGCGCAGGATGTCGCAAGTGACGCGGCGGCCAACAGCGTGGCTGCGTGGACTGCTCTCATCAGTTCGACCCTCCAGATTGAGACAGACACGGAACCGCTTTCCGATGCCGCCCGGTAATCGAGGCAAAACCTGTACCGGGCACCCTTCCGGTGCAACGCGGCGGCGCGATCTCGATTGCAGAGTCCGGCCGCGCAGCCGTAGGATACGCGAACTTACAGGAGTCGAGGGGACGGAAGACTGTTGGAGAACCGGGGCAGGCCAGGATGAGACGCAGAGTCGCCGGGATACTCATCGGATGCGCGATGCTGATCGCGGCCGGCACCGATCGCTCTCCCGCAGCGCGGACGACCGCGGATCTTCCCGGCGCCCTTCATACCGAGCTGAAATCTTCGGTTCCGGGGCGCGATACGGTCATTCGCGAGGCGCTCCCGGACGTCCGGTTGATCTTTTCCGGGCCCGTGGAGGCAAAGCTGAGTTGGGTTCGCTGGATCGGACCTGCCGGTGACACGGTCGCGCTGCGGGTATCGGCCGTCCCGGACCAGCCCCACATCCTCCGCGCGGACGCGCCTCCCGCGGAGAACGGCGCCCAGGCCCTTCTGTGGCGGACCGTGTCGATCGACGGCCACCAGGTGAGCGGAACCATCCCGTTCAGCGCGGAGATCGCCGGGCTCGGGCAGGCCA